>JBILDR010000258.1:0-4565 GCA_044352515.1 Polaromonas sp. | reverse complement strand
TCTGCGATCGCTCCACCACCATCTTTCGTCCATCGTGAAGCAGCACCTCCTCCTGCCAGGTGTCGCCCCCCATCCCCAAGGCCCCGGCGCCAGCGCAGGCGGTCAAGGCCACGATCAAACCAACGGCCAGCGAGGCCCGGCGAGCGGCCATTCGCAGCAGGCTCCGCAGTGTTTGGAAGTTATTCATGTGTTGCTCCTTGCAGTGATGCTTTATGTTTTGCCGCTGGTCCGCACTGGGTCCGTCGGTAGGCAGGCCTTGCGCGGCATTGAGTCGGGTGGACTGTCACACCGCCTCACAAAAACAGCAATTACGATATGTAAAGTGACACCAGATGACCCTAAAAGGATCACCTGGTGTCACTTTGTGCCGGTCTTGGGTTTTGCGGCGATGGGGTCGGCCATGAATTCGCGCAGCGGCCCGGGTACCCAGCGGCGTGCTGCGATGCACAGCGACAGGGGCGGGCGCTGGTGCAGTGGCAGGTCGGCGTCTGCCGGCACTTGGTCGGCATATTCCTGGGCGACTTGTTCGAGGCGGGCCTTGAGCTTTTGGGCCGAATGGGGTGCAAGGCGAACGTTAATGATGCGCAGCACTTCGCCTTCGCCGTCAAAGCGGTGGTCGAAGTAGTCGTCGGCCATGTCTTTGGCCATGCGCATGATGGGGCCGCCAATGATCCATGAAAAGTCGCGGGCCACCCGCAGGCGAAAGCGATTGCCACCCTGCAGGTCGAGGAAGCCCATGTGGTCGAGCTGGCGCAGCAGGTCCTCGTATTCGCTGCGGCTTAGCCTGAGGTTCTGCAGAATGTCTGGCTCGGTCCACAGTGACATGGTGCAAATGGCCAGCATGAGCAGCTTTTTGTTTTGCACCAACTGCTCCTCTTGCCGCAGGCTCAGGTGCTGAATGAGTTTGCGTGGGCGCGGACTGCTGCGCAGCAGGTCGCGCATGTCGATTTGCACCATGTCGCAGATTTGCTCAAGCCGCTCCAAGGTGCAGTCTTGCTGCACAAACATGCGCTTGACGGTTTGCTCGGAGACGCCAAGGCTCTGGGCAATATCTTTGTAGGTGATCTGCTGCGCCTTGAGGTGGGAGCGCAGGCTTTCGATGAGGAATCGACGGGTGTTCATCGACGGTCTCCAAAGAGACCATTCTTATGGGATCAACCCGAATTGAATGTAGACGGAAGGTGAAGAATTGAGTCTTCCTGCCTGCCGTGGGCCTGAACGGCAGGCTCAGAGCGCAGCCAGCGGCACAGCCCAAAGGCCCTTGCCGAAGGACAAGGCCTGATGGCCCGCGTAGAGCACCAGGCCGCTGGTGAACGAATCACCCGCGAGGGACTGGAGTTTTTTCAGGCCCTTGAAGTCGCCAGCGTTGACGGTGGCGGAGGCCTTGACCTCGATGCCTATGAGCCGACGCAACGGTGATTCGTCAACCGGCCAGGCCCGGCCCCTAGTGGGGTCGATGAAGTGTCAACGAAGCGGCTAGGCGGGGGATTAAGCTCCGTCCAAAATGGATTTTGGAGTCGTCCAAAGTGGATTATTCGGGCGGTCAAAGTGCGTTTTAAGAGGGAAGTCCTCTCAGCGGCGCACCCCGCCCGACGGGCGGGCGGCGGCCCAAGGCCATGCCCTGCACGAAGACCGTATACCCAAACCTCCAAGCCCCTCGAGCTATGGGCGCTCACCAACCCGCCAGGGGCTGCTCCTTGAGTTGCTGGCGCAGTTGCCGGTAGTCGGGCACCACCGTGCCTACCGTCTGCCAGAAACGGGGGCTGTGGTCCATCACGCGCAGGTGGCTGAGCTCGTGGACCACCACATAGTCGATGACCTGCGGGCTGAAGTGGATCAGGCGCCAATGCAGGCGGATCGCGCCCTCGGCGCTGGCGCTGCCCCAGCGGGTGGCGGCGCTGCTCAGGGACAGGCGGGTCCACTGCACGCCCAGTTGCGGGGCGAAGTGGTTCAGGCGTTGCTCAAAGAAGGCGCGGGCGCGGCGCATCAGCCAGGCCTGGGCCGCGTCGCGAATCTGTTCGGCGCTGGCGGCATGGGGCAGGCCCAGGCGCAGGCGTCGCTGGTCGCCTTCGCCTTGCAGTTCTTCGCCGCTGCCAAAGCGGTGGCCGGGGTCGAGCTCCAGCCTCACGGTCTGCCCCAGGTAGGGCAGCTCGGCGCCGTCGCGCCAGTCGATGCGGGTCGCTTGCAGCTGCTGATGGCGCTGACGGGTCTCTTGCAGCTTGCGCAGGATCCAGTCGGATTTTTCTTCTACCGCGCGGTCAATCTCGCGCAGCGGCACCCAGCTCGGCGCACTGACCGCCAGGCCCTCAGCCCCGACTGAAAACCCGATGGTGCGGCGCTTGCCGCGGCGAAAGGCGTAAGCCACATGCACGCCAGAGAGCATCACTTGGCGCTTGGCCTGAGGATGGCGGTAGCTTGCGGGCTCCAGCGCCTGCGCCAGACTGAGGGCTGGCTCAGTGCTGCTCGGTGCGGGCAATTGATGGGGCGGTGCATTGGGCGTTGCAGCGGACGGGGCATCAGCCTGCGCTTGTGGCAGCGCAGCCAGCGCCTGCACAGGGCCAGGCTGGCTCCACAAGTCGGCGGCATTGAGTGCAGGCTCTGTGGGCTTGCTTGCCGGCGGCCGCACGCGACGCGGCTTGCTTACAGGCTGCTGGGGCGGGGCGGGCCGCGCCTCCGATGAAAACAGGTCCAGGGTCAGTTGCAGCAAGCGGAGCATGGCAGCGAGTGTAGAGGCCTGCTGCGCAAGAGGCCAGGGGCAAGCACAGGGCGAGGGCCTAGCGGTAGGCCTCGGGGTCGAGGCGGCGCATTTCGGCCTCGATCCACTGCTCGACCTCGGCCATCAATTCGTCGGGCCTGCGCCCAAGGCTGGGGATCGCCGGGCCTATAGATACGTCGACGATGCCGGGCCGCTTGATGAGTGCCTTGCGCGGCCAGCATTTGGCCGAGGTTACCGCCACGGGGATCACCGGCGCGCCGCATTCAATGGCCAGGCGGGTGCCGCCCGATTTATAAGTGCCTTGCTGTCCGCGCTCGATGCGGGTGCCCTCGGGGAACATGATCACCCACACGCCCTGCCCCATCAGCCGCCGGCCCTGTTGCACCACTTTGGCAAAGGCTTCACTGCGCTTGCTGCGGTCGATGTGGATCATGTCCATGCGGCTCATGGCCCAGCCAAAAAACGGCACCCGCAGCAATTCCTTCTTGAACACATAGGCCAGCGGATGCGGCATCAGCGTGGGCATGAGAAAGGTCTCAAAGGTGCTCTGGTGCTTGAGCAGCAAGACGGCCGCACTGGTCTGCCCCTGCGGCAGGTTCTCCCAGCCGCTGACCCGCACCTGTATGCCCATCAACACCCGTGCGCCACCGACCGCGCAGCGCAGCCAGCCCACGCACATCCAGTAGATGGTGGTGCTGCTGGCAAACAGGGAGGCGACCAGCACCACCATGGCCCAGGGCACCACGGTGACGCCCATCCACACGAGGTGAAGAATGGATCGCAGCCAGGACAGCATGGGCATCAGGCGGCGGCCGCGCCGCGCTCGATGAGGAAGTCGGCAAAGGCCGCCAGGTCGGCATGCACCCGCGAGCCTTCGGGCAGGCCCTGCTTGGCCTGCTCAGGGCTCAGGCCGGCCGACTTGCCGGTGAGTACCAAATGCGGCTGACAACCTGCGCGACTGCCGGCCAGCAGGTCGCGCAGCGAGTCGCCCACCGCCGGCACGCCCTTGAGCGGTACGCCAAAGCGAGCGCCGATCTGCTCGAACAGGCCGGGCAGCGGCTTGCGGCACTGGCAGTCTTCGTCCTGCGTGTGGGGGCAAAAAAAGATGGCATCAATACGCCCGCCCACAGCAGCCAGCGACTGGTGCAGCTTGTCATGCATGGCATTGAGGGCGGCCATGTCAAACAGGCCGCGACCCAGCCCCGATTGGTTGGACGCCACCGCCACATGCCAGCCGGCATGGTTGAGCCTGGCGATCGCCTCCAAGCTGCCCGGCAGCGGCTGCCACTCCTGCGGCGACTTGACGAAGTCGTCGCGGTCGAGGTTGATGGTGCCGTCGCGGTCGAGGATGACGAGTTTGAGCTTGCGGTCGGACATGGCGGGCAGCATCAGGCCAGGCGCGAAAGATCGGCCACACGGTTCATGGCCACATGCAAGGTGTTGAGCAGGCCCTGGCGATTGAGGCGCAGGTCCATTTCTTCGGCATTGACCATGACGTCGTCAAAGAAAGCATCGACCGGCCCGCGCAGCGCGGCCAGGGTCTGCAGGCTGGCGGTGTAATCACCGGCCTTGAACTGCGCCTCAGACTCGGGCAGCAGTTTTTGCAAGGCGGCGTACAGGGCTTTTTCAGCATCTTCTTTGAGCAGCGCAGGGTTTACATGCGCGTCGACCTCGCCGGCTTTTTTCAGGATGTTGGCGATGCGCTTGTTGGCTGCGGCCAGGGCAGCGCTTTCGGGCAGGGCGGCGAAGGCGCGCACGGCCGCCAGGCGCTGCGCCACGTCGGCCAGCACCTGCGGGCGCAGGGCCAGCACAGCCTCGACCTCCTGGGCGCTGTAGCCTTGCTCGCGCA
>JBILDR010000257.1:0-4567 GCA_044352515.1 Polaromonas sp. | reverse complement strand
CTCGGTAGCTGCTGCCTCGGTCTGCACATTGACCTGGGTCAGTGTGTTCAGAGAGCCCGTACCTTTGGCGACATCCTTGACTGTATCGGCCACGGTGGACTGAACCACCTTTTCTATTTTGGCCATATTGAGCAAAGCTGCCTCAGGGTCAGCCGCGCCGTTTTGGGCCGTGGTCTGCAGCTGGGTATTGGCGCTCGACAATTGGTTGGCCGCAGCAGTGACCAAATCGCCCACGCTGGTCGAACTGCTGACCGCAGAAGCTGTGGCCGCCTGCGTCAGGATGCTGCCAACCGTGCTGCTGCTGCCCAGGTCCAGTCCCGTCGGACTGGACTTTATGGCGCTGACCAGGCTGTTGACGATAGCGCCTGAAAAGTCGCTGCTCGCCCCGCTCTTGGCCCCTTGAATCAGGCTATTGCCCACATCCATCAGGTTGGACACCATCACGTTGGCGGCCTTCAGCTGCAAAGCCACGCCGGCATTGGTGCCCGAGGTCGCAGCAGCCACTGGATCCAACTCCAGCAGCGAAGTGCTGGGATCGATGCCCAACGCAGTCTTCAATTGCGTCTCGGTCAAGCCAGCGCGTGCGCCCGCTTCGAGCAAGGTGGACAAGGGGGAAATGACCTTGGCACCGGCCGGAGCCTTGAACACATTGGTGACCGGCAGGCCAGTCGATACATCAATGGTCGAAGCGTCAGACTGGGTAATCAGCGGGCCGCCCATAGGGCTGGCGCCCACCAGATTGAACTGTCCGTCTGCACCGGTGTAGGTATAAGGCTCCTCCCCGGGCTCATCGATATTGTCTTTATCGTTGTCCAGCTGCCCGTCGCCATCGTTGTCCTGGAAGACGAGCGCGTTCTTGATGTAGCCGTTCACCAAACGGCCGGGCAGACTGGCCGAATACGTACCTGGGGTGTTGCTGAAGTAGACGTTGTCAAAGTGCAGATTGGTGGAGGTGCCATCTGACCCTCCGGTGGCAAACACCATCTGATAGATCTTGCCCAGGTCGATCCCGGCGAAGGTGTTCAGGTCAATGTCGACCGAATTCCATCCCGCTCCTCCAAACAGCTTGACCCCCGCCTCCTCGGCGTCGGCAGGGCCGTTCTTTGAAATAAGCTTCAGAGTGAAGGCACCCGCCTCCTGCAGCCAAAAATCGATGTGCAAGCTGGCCTTGGCCGATACATCGAGCAAACCGGAAGTGGCCGAGCTGTTGGCAATCTGCACGCCCTGGTAATTCAAGTTCACCACGCGCTTGATCTGATCGCCATTGATGGCATTGGCATCCGACAGAGCCCCGGACTGGCCCCAGTAGGGGTTCCAGTCACTGACCGGCACATTGGTGTATTTGTCGCTAAAGAGCGAAATCACGTCGGACGCTGCAGCCGTAGGCACAGGCGCAGCTGTGGTCGGCGACGCAATTTTGACCGGCGTCGTTGAGCCGGCTGATGAGCCACCGCCACCGCCGCCGGCAGCCAGCCCTAGGCCGGCTGCGGCGCCAAATAAGCCGGCCATTCCGCCCAGGGACGATGCCACGCCACCGGCTGCGGCAGGAGCGGCCGAAGTTGCGGCCGATGAGGCGGCACCCGCAGGGCCCGAGGGATTGGCGGGCAGTTCAAGCTGGGCCAGCTCAATGCCGCCGGTACGCGCAGTACTCAGCTCAGAAAACGCCGCCCCCGCTGCGTCGCTGACTGATTCTGAGGCGCCAAGGCCGTCCGACTGCGCTTGGGCCAGCAGCCAGCCCTCGCCCGGGAACGTTGCCTGCTGGCTACCACCCTCCTGAGCCAATGCCTCATCGTCAGACAAACCAGCCGCCTTGCGCTTGCCGGCAGCCAGCAAGGGCTTGGATTTGGCGGGCGCCGTAGGAGCCGCGTCAGACCAGGCCAAAGGCAGTTGGTCTGCAGCCAGGGCGGCAGCAACGCCTGCAGGCTTACCTACCTGCACCTGGGGCGCGAGCTTGGTGGCCACTTGCTTGCTGTTGGCGACGGTCTCCAGTTCGCGCGTCTTGTTGTTCTGAGCCATGGTTGTCCTTGGAAGAGAAATGAGGGTGTGCAAAGAGGGCGGCGTACGCACCGGCCCCATGACAGACCCAAAGGGCGCAAGGAGCCGATGAAAGCGTTTTCAACGAATGAACGATAAGTGGGTTCAAAGCCGACTTCCATTGGCGTTTTCCCCTAAACATGAGAACAGTCCCAAGCACACCCTCATACGCGATCGCCAAGGATGCCGGATGACCACGGACGCCATGGAACACTTGACCATTTCACTCTGAAAATACCCCTTTCCAAGGTGTTTCTCCTGGAATTTGATACCCAGGGTTTTCTCTAGGGCAGCCACCCTTCTTGCTGGTTGACGGCTGTCTTGAGGCGTAGGAAACTTCAGACTGAAAGGGCTTTCATAAAAAGCAGCGCCCTCCCCCACAAGCCTCCATCCCCAAAAACGGCGACCCACCCCATGAACCCATCCCAACACCCCCTACTGGCGCTCCTCCTGTCGGCCCCGGCCGGCCTGCTCGCCGCCACCTTCGATGGCCCGGATGGCCACAAGTTCGACCTGACCGGGTTCACCAAACATGAATGGACGCACAACGCCTCCCGGGCGCGGGTGGTTCCCAACGATCAGTCGGCCTACAGCTATGACTCCAGAAACGTGCTGTCCAAGCCGGCACAAAGCCAGGTCAACCGCGCTGGGCGCGACAGCCAACTCAGCATGCAGCAACTGTCGCTGGGTTGGGCCAAGGAAACCGCAGGCGCGGTGGGCATGGAGGCCAGGTTGACCTATCGCTGGCGCTCTGACGATGCCTTGGTGGGTTTTGACAACCCCGACGTCGACTATCTCAAAGCGGGCGCGGGCCTTTTGAGCCGCGACTTCACTGAAAAATTCCTGGGCATCAGCCGGCCGGATCTGGGCGCCATCAAGTACGGCACCCAGCTTTCGCGCTCCTGGTCGCGCTCGGACGCTTTCAGCTTTCCCGTCGGCCAGTCCGGCACCTGGGCCGACTCGGGCGCCGGCTTCGGCATCTTCCCGAGCGCGCTGCGCCTGACCTCACCCATGTTCGAAGACGGCTCGGGCAAGCTGACCGGTGAGATCACGATCGCCACCGACAAGAAAAATACCTTCATGGTCGACCAGAACCGGGCGACGGCCTCCGGCGTGACCTTCTCGCCCAACCCAAGCACACCGCGTGCGACCGAAGTGTTCTTGCAGTATTCGAACAGCAAGAACCTGATCGAGCTCACGGTGCAATCGGCCAAGGGCGCCAAGCAGACATCGTTTGGCAAGTCGGCTCTGGTAGGCTGGATCGGCGACCCGGACACGCTTACATCAGCACCCTTTACCACGCCACGCCGGGCCGCAGCGCCGAGCCAGAGCGTGGTCATATTGCAGGGCAACCACTGGGCCAATCCGCAGAACATGTACACCTGGGGCCTGCGGCGCAGCCAGTGGTCAGGCTCGGCCGCATCGTGCAACTACAACACCGCATTGGGCTCTTGCGCCTTTGGCCTGGACCCAGGCTTCAACTACGGTTCAGCCGCCGACTCCTACCTCGGCTACAAAGCCACCACCTTCGACGCCATGCTGGGCTGGAGCCGCTACCAGGGGCCCTATACCTACACCCTCAGCGGCGTTTACTTCGGTCACGCCTCTTCCAAAAACCCGGTGGAATGGGGCCAGAGCAATTCGGCCCTGCACATCAACCTCGGCGTGGCCCGCAAGGTGCCTGAGGTCAACAAAGGCCTGACGGTAACGGCCGGCGTTGGCAGTTCCTTTTTTGAGAAGATCGGCCCCGCTCCGGTGAGCATGCCCAACAACAACTTCCTGGGCGCCAACCCGCTCTATACCCGCCGCGCCACCAGCGCCACCGTGGGCCTGACCTGGACGTTCTGATGAAGGATCTGCCGGGTGTGGGCCCTCATGCCCTGTTGTTGGCCGGCGCCCTGCTGGGCTGCTCCGCCTGGGCGCAGGCCCCTGCTGAGGTGAAGCTTGCCCCGGTCGGCGCCGGCGCGATCTGGCTGGCGCCCAAACCGTCGGAGTCGGTGCGCCCCAAGCCGGCCAACTACCGCAGTGGCGAAATGCTCAAGCGGGCGGTGGCCACCAACACCTGGTATTCCTCGCTCATGTACGGGCAGTGGTCCGACGTGCTGCACGCCCACCCGCTGACCTTCAAGGCCACGCCCAAGGGCATGGAAGTGGGCCTGCCGCAGCCGCGTACCGGCCCGGTCTCCCTGCTCAAGAACTGGGCGCAAGGCAGCACTGGAACGAACGCGGTGAGCTATGTGCATGGCGCTGACTTCACCGTTGCCGCCTCGGCCTTCGAGCCGCAGGACGCGCGCCTGCACCATGCCGGCGACTGGAATATCACCGTCGAGATGCGGCGCGATCAGGCCTACCTGCGCAGCCACATCCTGCACGGCAGCCCCTTTGCCTATTTTGAGGTGTCCAGTGGCGGCATCACCCTGAGCCTGGGGCCGCAGGTCAAGGCTCAAGAAACTGCCGCAGAGCCGGCCAGCGAATCTTTGGCGGGCAAGGCGGTGCACTACTTCAAGGCGCACGGCCACACCTATGGCCTGTA
>JBILDR010000256.1:0-4568 GCA_044352515.1 Polaromonas sp. | reverse complement strand
GGTACACTCCCGAGACCCTTGTTTACAGCTGCGAACGCATTGCCTCATGACCGCATTCCTCAGTTCTAGCCTGATACCCCGATGGACGTGGATGGCCTGCTTCCTGGCTTTGTGCTGTGCTGCCACCCCGGCGCTGGCGCAAAAGACCGACAAGCCAGCGCTCCAGGCCAAGCAAGGCAAGGATCAGAAGAAACGCAAGATGACCAAGGCGGGCGGTACGCCGGCCAAGGCAGCACTGGTGCGTAGTTCTGGCGTCAAATCTTCCAAATTGCAGGCTTCCACCCAGCCTGCTCGGGCGTCCTTTGGCCAGATGGCGGGACTGCATGCGGTCAGTGACCCTTTGGCCCTGCGCTCAAGCGTGGCGCTGGTCATAGATCAGGACACTCGGGAGGTGCTCTTTAGCAAGAACGACCTGGCAGTGTTGCCGATCGCTTCGCTGACCAAGCTGATGACGGGCATGGTGGTCAGCGAAGCCAAGCTGGCCATGGACGAGCCAATCACGATCACGCAGGACGATGTGGATACCGAAAAGGGCAGCACCTCGCGACTGCGGGTAGGCGCCACCCTGAGCCGGGGCGAGCTGCTGCACCTGGCATTGATGTCCAGCGAAAACCGGGCAGCCCATGCCCTGGGTAGAACCTTCCCTGGCGGGCTGCCTGCTTTTGTGGCGGTGATGAATGCCAAGGCCCAAATGCTGGGCATGAAGGACACCCGCTACGTCGAGCCCACGGGCTTGTCCAGCCGAAACCAGGCCAGCGCTCAGGATCTGGCTTTGCTGGTCAGTGCGGCTTCGGCCGACCCGCTCCTGCGCGAGTTGTCGACTTCATTGGGTCATCAGGTGGTGCTCGGGCGACAGACTCTGCAGTTCAACAATACCAACCGCCTCGTCAGCAGCCCCCAGTGGGACATCGGTCTGCAAAAGACCGGCTACATCTCTGAGGCCGGTCAATGCCTGGTGATGCAGGCCAAGGTGTCGGGGCGCAAGCTCATCATGGTTTTTCTGGATTCGGCGGGCAAATTTAGCCGCCTTGCCGATGCCGAGCGCGTCAAGCGCTGGGTGGAAAAGAGCCCTGTCTCACATTCTGGGCAAGCAGGCGCCTTACCCGCCAAGAGCTGAGGTTTAGCGCCCCGCCTGAGAAGAGCTATGGCCCAGCGACGCTGAAATCTCTCGGGCTGTTAGCTGCAGCTTGGGCAGCCAGGCGTCGTCGAGCCGGTCTGCAGGCGCCGAGATTGACAGGCCGGCCACCAAGCGGTTTTGATCGTCGTAAATGCCGGCGGCCATGCAGCGCACACCCATTTCAAGTTCTTCGTTATCGCGCGCTACCCCGTATTGACGGGCTTTGGACAATTCGCGTTCAAGGGTAGGCAGCTGAGTCAGGCTGTTATGGGTATGGCCGGGCAGGCCGGTGCGCGTGGCATAGGCCCTGACCCGCACGGCATCGTCGGCCGCCAAGAATAATTTTCCGGTAGAGGTCAGGTGCAGCGGGGCGCGCCCGCCTATCGCGCGTACCACCTGCATGCCCGAGCGCTCGCTGTAGGCGCGCTCGATGTAGATGATTTCGTCGCCCTGGCGCACACTGAGGTTGACGGGCTGCTGAATCAATTTGTGCAGCTCACGCATAGGTACCAAGGCCGCGTCGCGCACGCTCAAACGGGCCTTGACCAAATTGCCCAATTCCAGAAGCCGCATGCCCAGTCGATAATTGCCAGCCTGGGGCCGATCGACGAAGCGCCCGCAGGCCAAGTCATTGAGGATGCGATGCGCGGTAGAAGGGTGTAGACCCGACTTCTCGCTGATCTCCTTGAGCGACACCGGCTCCTCACGGCTGGCCAGGATTTCCAGCAGGCTGAACATGCGCCCGAGCACTTGCACAGTAGGCTCGGCCGGTAGCGGGTTGTCGTCGCTTTTTTTCATGTTTTTGGAAATCCGATTTTACAGGATGAAAACTCATCCTGAGACATCTCTGGCTCAGGGCCAGTTCAGGGCCAGCTTGGGGCCGACCTTTGCGTTCAGCCAGGCTGCTGTACTTGGCTGCCGGCCTGCGTTTCTCCCTCGAGGTCTGAGTCGCCGACCCAGCGGCCGCCTATCAGTTTTTCATGGGGAGCAAACCGGGTCTTGTAGCTCATCTTGTCGCTGTCCTCGATCCAGTAGCCCAGGTAAACATAGGCCAGCTTCAGCCGCCGGGCCTGCTCGATCTGCCAGAGGATGCCGAAGTTGCCGAAGCTGGCCTTCTCGTCCGGGTCGTAGAAGGTATAGACCGCCGATATGCCGTCTTCGAGCACGTCGAGGATGGCGACCATGCGCAGCGTGCCCGGCTGCGAGCCGGTGGCAGGCTCGCGAAATTCCACCAGCCGCGAATTGACCCGGCTTTGCAAGAGGAACTGGGTGTATTGGTCGATGCTGTCGTTGTCCATGCCGCCACCGGCATGGCGACTATTTTGGTAGCGCAGATACAGCTGGTAGTGCTCGGGCATGAAGCACAGCCGCAGCGCCCGCCACTCGAGGCCCTGGTGCTGCTTCCAGGCGCGGCGCTGGCTGCGATCGGCCTTGAATTGATCCACCGGCACCCGCAAGGGCACGCAGGCCTGACAGTCGTGGCAATGCGGCCGGTAGGTGAACATGCCGCTGCGGCGAAAGCCTCTGGCAACCAGCTCGGAATAGGCCTGGTTGTGGATGAGATGGCTGGGGGTGGCCACTTGCGATCGGGCCATGCGTCCCGGCAGGTAGCTGCAGGGGTACGGTGCGGTGGCGTAGTACTGCAGGGTCTGCAGTGGCAGCTCTTTGAGATGCGTCAAGGCCGGTTCCTCACAGGATCTCGTCCCAGTATAAAGGGTCGAATTGCCATTGCGCCGCCGGGCGATCGATGCGCTCAGACACCAGCGCAACAAAAGCCGAGCGGGCGATTTCGGTCGCCCCCAGCGAGGCCAGGTGAGCGGTGTTTTGCTGGCAGTCTATAGCGTCCAGCCCCTGGCTGCGGCACAGCGCAACGAGGCCGCTCAGCGCGATCTTGGAAGCGTCACGGCGGTGAGCAAACATCGATTCACCGTAGACCATCTTTCCGATAGACACGCAGTACAGCCCGCCCACCAGCTGCCCGTCCCACCAGGTTTCGATGCTGTGCGCCAGCCCGAGCGCGTGCAGGCCTTGGTAGGCCTCGATCATCTCCGGCACGATCCAGGTGCCCCCCTGGCCAGCCCTTGGCGTGCCGGCGCAGTGCCGGATCACCTGGGCGAAGTCATGGTCTATGCGCAGTTCGCAGCCCGGTGCGCGCGCGAACTGGCGCAGCGTCTTGCGCAGGGAAGGGTGTAGCTTGAACTGCTCGGTGCGCAGCAGCATGCGCGGGTCGGGGCTCCACCACAGCACCGGCTGGCCCGGGCTAAACCAGGGAAAGATGCCGCGCCGGTAGGCGTCAACCAGGCGTGCAGGTGTCAGCGAGGCGCCGGCAGCCAGCAGCCCCGGGGCTGGGGCCCTAGGCCCCCAGGCCTGCTCCAGAGGCGGGAAGGGCTCATCGTCGAGCAGCCAGGGAACAGGGTGGGGCGTGTGGCGCATGGGCAGTCGCGGCAGCGGTGAACTCAGGGGCCCATGGTAACGGTAGCGCGCGGCCAAGGTTTTGCCCGCAACAGGCTAGGCCGGTGCTGGCCCCCACCGCAGCCTGCGTGGGGGGGAGGGCTATGGCCTTCAGTTGGGAGTGGCGCCAGAAATTTGTACCAGCTCGCGCCAGCGCCGAATCTCGCTTTGGAAGAAGGCGCTGAATTCTTGCGGGCTCGAGCCAACCGGATCCAGCCCCAGGTCGAGCAGGCGGCTGCGTACCGACGGCTCGGCCAAGGCTGCGGCCATGGCCTTGCTCATCGCCTCGACGATGGGTGCGGGCGTGGCCTTGGGCGCGAACAGCCCGTGCCAGGTACCAATGTCATAGCCGGGCACTGTCTCTGCGATCGGCGGCACATCGGGCATGGCCGACGAGCGCTTGGTCGAGGTCACGCCCAGCACCCGGATCGAGCCGGCCTTGTGAAAGCTGGCCAGCTCGACGATGGGGCCGAAGACCGCCTGCACCCGCCCGGCCACCAGGTCGGTGTTGGCTGGAGCGCCACCCGCGTAGGGCACGTGCACCATGCGCGCGCCTATGGATTTTTCAAACAGGGCTCCTGAGACATGCTGCAGCGAGCCGGCGCCCGCCGAGCCGTAATTGAGCTTGCCTGGATTGGCTTTGGCGTAGTCCACAAAATCCTTGACGGTCTTGACCGGCAGCGAAGGGTGCACCGCCAGGATACTGGCAATGCTGGTGATCTGCGTGACGGGCACGAAGTCTTGCGCGGGGTCGAAAGGCAGACTCTTGTTCAGGCTGGGGCCCGAGGCCAGTGAGCCTGAGCCGAACAGGAAGATCTGGCCATCGGGCTTGGCGATGGCCACCGCATTGGCGCCCACCACGCCGGAGGCGCCGGGGCGGTTGACCACCACCACGTTCTGCCCGAGTTTCTTGCCCAGCTGTTCGGCCAGTACACGCGCAGCGATGTCGGTACTGCCCCCCGGCGCAAAGCCGACGAGAAGGGTAACCGGCGCAGTCGGC
>JBILDR010000254.1:0-4576 GCA_044352515.1 Polaromonas sp. | reverse complement strand
GCGGCATGGCCGAGGGCCAAACGCTCTACGCCTACCTGCCTGGTGGCGCCTCAGGCGGCATCTTGCCGGCGAGTCTGGCCGACATTCCGCTGGACTTTGACACCTTGCAGCCCTACGGCTGCTTCATAGGCTCGGCGGCGGTGATCGTGCTCAGCCAGCACGACAAGGCGCGCGATGCCGCGCTGAACATGATGAACTTCTTCGCCCACGAAAGCTGCGGCCAGTGCACGCCCTGCCGTGTAGGCACGGCCAAGGCTGCCGCGCTCATGGCCGCCCCGGTGTGGGACGCGGCCACCTTGCAGGACCTGAACCAGGTGATGATGGACGCGTCCATCTGCGGCTTGGGCCAGGCCGCGCCCAACCCGGTGCAAAGCGTGCTCAAGCACTTTGCCCATGAAGTCGGAGGTGCCGCATGAACGCGCCCATCCAGCCTGGGCAGCTGCTGCCCCCTACCTTGGAATTCGAGCTTAACGGCCAGCCCGTGCAGGCCTCGGCCGGCGACACTATCCTGGCCGTGGCCAAGCGCCTGGGGGTGGAGATTCCGCACCTGTGCTTCAGCGAAGGCCTGCGGCCCGACGGCAACTGCCGCGCCTGCGTGGTCGAGATCGCCGGCGAGCGCACCTTGGCGCCCAGCTGCTGCCGCGCTGTGGCGCCTGGCATGAAGGTGCAGTCCGGCAGCGAGCGTGCGCTCAAGAGCCAGAGGATGGTGCTGGAGATGCTGCTTTCGGACATGCCGGATGCTGGCTACAAGTGGAATGATGGTGGCGGTGCCTTGCCCCTCACCCCAACCCTCTCCCCAGAGGGGCGAGGGAGCGAAGAGGGCTTCCGTTCCGCGCAGGGGCAAGGGCGCCCTGACTTACTCCCTCTCCCTCTGGGAGAGGGCTGGGGTGAGGGCATCGGCCGGTCCCATACACAGCCCGCCGGCCAGCACGGCGAGCTCAGCCTCTGGGCTGAGCGAATGCAGGTCAAAGTGCGTCCCGCGCTCAAGGCCCTGCGCCGCGAGCAGCCCCAGGCCGACATCTCGCACCCGGCCATGGCCGTCAACCTGGACGCCTGCATCCAATGCACCCGCTGCGTGCGCGCTTGTCGCGAGGAGCAGGTCAATGACGTGATTGGCTATGCCCGTCGGGGCGCGCACAGCCAGATCGTGTTCGACTTGGACCACCCCATGGGCGCGAGTACCTGCGTGGCCTGCGGCGAGTGCGTGCAGGCCTGCCCCACGGGCGCGCTCATGCCTAAGACGCAGATGGGCTCGCAGGTGGTGGACAAAACCGTGGACTCGGTCTGCCCCTTCTGCGGCGTGGGTTGCCAGCTGAGCTACAAGGTCAAAGACAACAAAATCGTCAGCGTCGAAGGCCGCGACGGGCCGGCCAACCACGGGCGGCTGTGCGTCAAGGGCCGCTTCGGCTTTGACTATGCCCACAGCCCGCAGCGTTTGACCAAGCCCCTGATCCGCCGCGAGGGTGTGGCCAAGGACCCGGCTGCACTGGAAAACCTCAACCGCAACACGGCCGACTGGTCGCATGTTTTTCGTGAGGCCAGCTGGGAGGAAGCCCTGGCCCTGGCCGCCGGGGGCTTGAGGCGCCTGCGCGATTCCTACGGCCCCAAGTCGCTGGCCGGTTTTGGCTCGGCCAAGGGCAGCAACGAAGAGGCCTACCTGTTTCAAAAGCTGGTGCGCACCGGTTTTGGCAGCAACAACGTGGACCACTGCACCCGCCTGTGCCATGCCTCTAGCGTGGCCGCGCTGCTCGAAGGCGTGGGCTCGGGCGCGGTGAGCAATCAGGTGAGCGATGTGGAGCACAGCGAGCTGATTTTTGTGATCGGCTCCAACCCTACAGCCAACCACCCGGTGGCCGCCACCTGGATGAAGAACGCGGTGCAGGCCGGCAAGAAGCTGGTGCTGGCCGATCCGCGCATCACCGACATCGGCCGCCATGCCTGGCGCACCTTGCAGTTCAAGCCCGACACCGACGTGGCCATGCTCAACGCCATGATCTACACCGTGATCGAAGAGGGCCTGACCGACCAGGCCTTTATCACGCAGCGGGTCAAGGACTACCAAGCGCTGCGCGAGCGCATCCGTCCCTACAGCCCCGAGGCCATGGCGGCAATCTGCGGCATCCCGGCTGATCGGCTGCGTGAAGTGGCCCGCGCCTACGCCACATCCAAGGCCTCCATGATTCTTTGGGGCATGGGCGTGAGCCAGCATGTGCATGGCACTGACAACGTGCGCTGCTTGATCGCGCTGGCCAGCATCACCGGCCAGATCGGCAAGCCCGGCTCCGGCCTGCACCCCCTGCGCGGGCAAAACAATGTGCAAGGCGCCAGTGACGCCGGGCTCATCCCGATGATGTTCCCCAACTACCAGCGGGTGGCCGACAAAGCGGCCCACGCTTGGTTTGAAGACTTCTGGCAGAGCCCGCTCGATCCGCAGCCGGGCTATACCGTCACCGAGATCATGGACAAGGCCATGGCCGATGACAGCGACCCGCACAAGGTGCGGGGCCTGTACATCATGGGCGAGAACCCGGCCATGAGTGACCCCGACCTGCACCATGCCCGCGCTGCTCTGGCCAGCCTGGAGCACATGGTGGTGCAAGATATTTTCATGACCGAGACTGCCTGGCTGGCTGATGTGGTGCTGCCCGCCACTGCATGGCCAGAGAAGACCGGCACCGTCACCAACACCGACCGCATGGTGCAGATGGGCCGGCAGGCCCTGCAGCCCCCGGGCGATGCAAGGGCCGACCTGTGGATCGTCCAGCAGATGGCCGCGGGCATGGGCCTGAACTGGAACTACGCAGGCGAGCACCATGGCGTAGAGCAGGTCTACGAGGAGATGCGCCGTGCCATGCATGCGGTCATCAGCGGCATCAGTTGGCAGCGCCTGCAGCAGCACTCCAGCGTGACCTACCCTTGCCTGAGCGAGGACGATCCGGGTCAGCCCACGGTGTTCACCGAACACTTTGACACTCCGGATGGCCGGGTGCATCTGGTGCCAGCCGACCTCATCAGTGCCGACGAGCTGCCCGACGCGAGCTACCCCTTTGTGCTGATCACCGGCCGCCAGCTCGAACACTGGCATACCGGCAGCATGACCCGCCGCGCCAGCATGCTCGATGCGATCGAGCCGGTGGCGGTGGCCTCGATGAATGGCGCCGATCTGCAGGCCCTGGGCGTGAGCGCCGGCGAGGTGATCACCATTGCCTCGCGCCGGGGCGCGGTGGTGGTACAGGCGCGGCGCGACGATGGCACGCCCCAGGGCTCGGTGTTCATGCCCTTTGCCTTCCATGAGGCGGCGGCCAATGTGCTGACCAATGGCGCGATCGATCCGGTAGGCAAGATCCCCGAATTCAAATACTGTGCGGTCCAGGTGCAAGCCGGTGGCCAGCTGCCTGCGCAGCGCGGCTACCTCGGCGAGCCCCTGAGCCTGCAGCCTGTATGAGCGCCGTACTTTGCTCAGTGGACGATGCCCTGGCCTTGCCGCGGCTCAGCCAGGCACGCAGCCCCCTGACCTGCCAAATCGAGGCCTGGGACGAAAACGGGCAAGTGCGCAGCCTGGCGATACCGGTGGAGCGGGCGCTGACGGTTTATGTGGACAAGCGCGAGCTCATCACCCTCATGACCCTGGGCGCGCGCCCGGAATGGCTGGTGCTGGGCTATCTGCGCAACCAGGGGCTGATCAGCTCGGCGGCGCAGGTCGACTCGATCACGGTCGACTGGGAGGTGGGCGCAGCGGCCGTTAAGACCCGCAGCGGCATTGAGGCGATTGAAGAGCGCACTGCCCAGCGGGTGGTCACCACCGGCTGCGGCCAGGGCAGCGTGTTCGGTGGCCTGATGGATCAGGTGCAGGGCCTGCGCCTGGCTGAATCGGCGCGCATCAGCCAGGCGCAAATCCACAGCCTGGTCGAGACCATACGCCTGAGCGAGAGTACCTACAAATCGGCCGGCTCGGTCCATGCCTGCGCCCTGTTTTCGCTCAGCACAGCGCAGCCCGAACTGCTGCTTTTTATTGAGGACGTAGGCCGGCACAACGCGGTCGACACCATCGCTGGATGGACTTGGCTCAACCCGCAAGCCGCCTCGGGGCCGCTGGCGCTCTACACCACTGGCAGGCTGACCAGCGAGATGGTCATCAAGGCGGCGCAGATGGGCGTGCCCTTTGTGATTTCGCGCAGCGGCATCACCCAGATGGGCCATCAGGTGGCGCAGACGGTGGGCCTGTGCGCCATCGGCCGGGCCTTGAATCGGCGCTACCTGTGCTTTAGCCACCCGCAGCGCTTGCTCCTGGGCGGCTAGCTGTTTTGCAGGCCCCATCGCGCCGAGGGCGGCGCTCCTACAGAGCTCAACATGCATTCGGTCAGGAGTTGGCGCGGGAGCCGCGCCCTCGCGGCGATGGGCTTTCAAGCAGGGACTGAGCCTGTGCCCCGGCCCCATCGCGCCAAGGGCGGCGCTCCCACAAAACTCAACATTCATTCGGTCAGGAGTTGGCGTGGGAGCCGCGCCCTCGCGGCGATGGGCTTTCGAGCGGGGACTGAGCCTGTGCCCAGGCCCCATCGCGCCGAGGGCGGCGCTC
>JBILDR010000253.1:0-4608 GCA_044352515.1 Polaromonas sp. | reverse complement strand
GTCGGTAAGCGCGAAGTGCGGCAGGCCCTGGCCCATGCGATCGACCGTAAGTTCGTGCTCGACAACGTTTGGATGGGCTTTGGAAAAGTGGCCACCTCCCCAGTGCATTACGGTCTGCGCCAGGCCCACACCGACGCGGTGCCCCAGTACGCCTACGACCTCAAGCGGGCCGAGCAGTTGCTCGACGAAGCCGGCTTCAAGCGCGGTGCCAACGGCATGCGCTTTAAGCTCACCATCGACTTCGTGCCCTTCGGCGACCAGTACCCCAAGGTCGCGCAGTATGTGCGCCAGCAGTTTGTGCAGATTGGCATTGATGCCGATGTGCGCTCCAGCGACTTTGCGACCTGGGTGCGCCGCATCTGGACTGGGCGCGACTGGGCTTTGAATCTGTCGGCCCTGACCAACGCATCGGACCCGTCCATCGGCATACAGCGGGCCTATTCGTCCAAGAACATCGTGCCGGGCACACCGTTTACCAACGGCACCCACTTTCGCAATGCCGACCTGGACAACTATTTCGAGCAGGCCTCGGTCAACAGCGACCCTGCGATCCGCAAGCGCCACTTTGCGGCGATCCAGCGGATTTTGGCCACCGAACTGCCGGTCATTCCTTTGGTGGCCATCGACCAGTTCACCATTTCCAGCAAGCGGGTGCGCAACCACGCCACCTTGTCCGACGGTGTCTACGGCGGCTTTGCCGATGTGTGGATGGCGCCCAACTGAGGCTGAGTCTTGATCCTGCCTGGGCCCGCCGTCTGAGAGGGCCGCTGCCGTGAACTTTCTGCGCTATCTGCTGCGCCGCCTGGCCCAGGCCGCGCTGGTGCTGGGCCTGGTGATCGTGCTGCAGTTTTTGCTGCTGCATCTGGCGCCGGGCGACGTGGCTGACGTGATCGCCGGCGAAAGCCAGGCCTCGGACCCGGCATTCGTGCAGCAACTGCGCAGCGAGCTGGGCCTGGACCGGCCTTTGCCGGTGCAGTTGCTGCTGCACCTGCAGCGGGTGGTCACGCTGGACTGGGGGCAGGCGCATTCCATGGACGCGCCGGTCTGGCAGCTCATCGCCGAGCGCCTGCCCGGCACCGCCTTGTTGATGGTCAGCGCCTTGCTGCTGGCCATTGTCTTGGGGGTGGCCCTGGGCATTTTGGCGGCCTTGCATGCGCGCCGCGGCCTGGACGGCCTGATTTCTGTGCTGGCCCTGCTGTTTTACGCCACGCCGGGTTTTCTGGTGGGCATCGGCCTGATCCTGATCTTTACCGTGCAACTGCAGTGGCTGCCGATGTCGGGCATGAGTTCGCTCTATGGCGATGCCAGCTGGTGGCAGCGCAGTGTGGACACCGCCCGGCATCTGCTCATGCCCATGGTCAGTCTGTCGCTCTTTTATGTGGCCATCTACACCCGCCTGATGCGCGCGGCCATGCTGGAGGTGCTGCCCATGGACCATGTGCGCACCGCACGCGCCAAAGGGCTGGGCCGCTGGCGCATCGTCTGGCACCATGCGGCGCGCAACGCCTTGCTGCCCATCGTCACCATGGCCGGGCTGCAGGTGAGCTCGCTGCTGGGCGGCTCGGTCATCGTCGAGACCATTTTTGGCTGGCCGGGGATCGGTCGGCTCGCTTTTGAGGCGGTGTTCAAGCGCGACGTTCCGCTGGTCATGGGCATCTTGCTGCTCAGCTCGGTGCTGGTGCTGCTGGTCAGTCTGCTGGTTGACCTGATCTACACCCGGCTTGATCCGCGCATACGCCTGCGCTGATGACGATGAACACGCTGCCCCGCCGCCTCCTGAGTTCGCTCACCTTTGTGGTGGGTACCGGCCTGCTGTTGGCCATGCTGGTCATGGCGCTCTTGGGGCCTTGGCTCTATCCGCAAGGTCCCTGGACCGTGGCGGGTGCGCCCATGACCTGGCCGGGTACCGATGCGGCGCTGCCCCTGGGCACCGATGCGCTGGGGCGCGACATCCTGGCCGGGCTGCTGCACGGGGCGCGCGTCTCGCTGCTCATTGGTGCAGCGGCCACCGCGGTGGCTTTGTGCGTGGGCATTGTGGTGGGCACGCTCACCGGCTACTTTGGCGGCTGGGTCGATGACCTCTTGATGCGCCTGACCGATGCGGTGCAGACCGTGCCGCCCTTTCTGCTGGCCATTGTGGTGGTGCTGATCGTCAACCCCTCGGTGGCCTCCATCGTCGGCGCCATTGCGCTGATCTCCTGGCCCACGGTGGCCCGCCTGGTGCGCGCCGAATTCATGCGCCTGCGCGAGGCAGACTTCGTCAGCGCCTGCCGGCTCATGGGCATGAGGCCTGCGCGCATCATCTTTGTGCAGATGCTGCCCAACGCCATCCCGCCCATCGTGGTGAGCTCGTCCATCATGGTGGCCAGCGCCATCCTGATCGAATCGGGCCTGGCCTTTCTCGGCCTGGGCGACCCGAACGTGATCTCCTGGGGCACCATGGTGGGCCTGGGTCGCTCTGACCTGCGCGCCGGCTGGTATCTGGTGGTCATCCCGGGTCTGGCCATCATGCTCAGCGTGCTGGCGCTCAACCTCCTGGGCGATGGCCTGAACGACGCGCTCAACACGCGCCTGAGTCCATGAGCCCGAGCGCCTTGCTGCAAGTGCAGGATATGCGCCTGGGCCTGGCCGATGGCACGGCCCTGGTCGACGGCGTGAGCTGGAGCCTCGCCGCTGGCCAGACGCTGGCGGTGGTGGGCGAGTCGGGCAGTGGCAAATCCCTCAGCGCCATGGCGCTCATGGGCCTGCTGCCGCCGGCGGTGCGCTGGCTCGGTGGCCAGGCGCAGTTCGAGGGGCAGGCGCTGCGCGATCTGTCCGAGCGCGACTACCGCCAGATCCAGGGCCGGCGCATCGGCATGATTTTTCAGGAGCCGATGACCTCGCTCAACCCGGTGATGCGCATCGGCGATCAACTGGTGGAGGTGCTGCGCTGCCACCTGCCGCTGTCGGCCCGTGCCGCGCGCGACCGCGCCGTCGAGCTGCTGGCCAGTGTGCAAATTCCCCAGCCCGAGCAGCGCATCAGCCACTATCCCCATCAGATGTCGGGTGGTCAGCGCCAGCGGGTGATGATTGCCATGGCACTGGCCTGCGACCCGGCGCTGCTGCTGGCCGACGAGCCGACCACCGCGCTCGATGTGACGGTGCAGGCCGACATCCTGCAGCTGCTGCGCGAGCAACAACAGCGCCGCGCCTTGGGCGTGCTGCTCATCACGCACGATCTGGGCGTGGTCTCCCAGGTGGCCGACCATGTGGTGGTGATGTATGCCGGCCAGGTGATGGAGCAGGGCCCGGTGGCCCAGGTGCTGAGCCAGCCGGCCCATCCCTATACCCAGGGCCTGCTGCGGGCCCGGCCCAGCGGCAAGCTGGCGCGCAGCGAGCGCCTGCACGAGATTGCCGGCATGGTGGCCGCGCCCACGCGCGAGCGCCTGGGCTGCCCCTTTGCAGCGCGCTGCGCCAGCGCCTTGCCCCAGTGCGCCCGTGAGCAGCCACCGGTGGTGAGGCCAGCGCCTGAGCGCCTGGCCGCCTGCTGGCTGGTTAGCCAGGGGGCCGCGCCATGACGGTGGCCGCAGCCCTGGAGGCGCAAGATCTGCGCTTTGCTTACCCGGGCACCGAGGGGCGGCTTGCCGTCGACGGCGTGAGCTTGCACATCGCGCCGGGCCAGACCCTGGGCCTGGTGGGCGAGTCGGGCTGCGGCAAGTCCACCGTGGCTCGCCTGGCCTGCGGCCTGCTTGCGCCCAGCCAGGGGCAGGTGCGGGTGTCGGGCCTGGACGCCAGCGTGCGCAGCAGCGCCCACCGGCTGCCCTTGGCGCGGGCGGTGCAGATGGTGTTTCAGGACCCCTATGGCTCGCTCAACCCGCGCCAGCGCATAGGCGCGCAGTTGGCCGAGGCGCTGCGCCTGCATGGGCCTGAAGGTGCATCGCTGGCGGCGCAGGTCGGCCAGTGGCTCGAGCGGGTGGGTTTGCAGCCAGGCGTTGCGGGGCGCTACCCGCATGAGCTCTCGGGCGGTCAGCGCCAGCGTGTGGCCATTGCCCGCGCGGTGGCGGTACAGCCGCGCCTGCTGGTCTGCGACGAGCCGGTCTCGGCCCTGGACGTCTCGGTTCAGGCGCAAATTCTCAACCTGCTGCGTGACCTGCAGGCCAGCCTGGGCCTGGCCTGCCTGTTCATTTCCCACGACCTGCGGGTGGTGCGTTACATGGCCGAGCGCATCGCGGTGATGCAGCATGGCCGCATCGTCGAGTTGGCCGACACCGACCGCCTCTGGAGCGCGCCCGAGCATCCCTACACCCGCCAACTGCTGGCCAGCCTGCCACCGGATTTGTAGCCGCTCTGGCTCGTACGTCCCGTCTGAGCGGAGGCAATCAACAAGATGGCTGCCGCGCCTTCGCGGCGAGGGCTCCCCAATGTTGTAGGAGCGCCGCCCTCGGCGCGATACGGCGCTTGATCGGACGCGGCATCGCTGCGAGGGCGCAGCTCCCACTGCCCCTTAAAAATCCTGTGCCAGAGTGGGTAGGAGCGCCGCCCTCGGCGCGATGCGGCGCTTGATCGGACGCGGCATCGCTGCGAGGGCGCAGCTCCCACTGCCCCTTGAAAAGCCCGTGCCAGAGTTTG
>JBILDR010000252.1:0-4611 GCA_044352515.1 Polaromonas sp. | reverse complement strand
TCGGGGTGCACGATCTGCACCATCTCGACCTTGTCGAACTGATGCTGGCGGATCATGCCTCGGGTATCGCGGCCGTAACTGCCGGCCTCGGAGCGAAAGCAGGGGGTGTGTGCCGTGAGTTTGAGAGGCAATTCGGCCTCGGCCAGCACCTGGTCGCGCACGAAGTTGGTCAGCGGCACTTCGGAGGTGGGGATCAGGTAGAGCGGGATGTTCTCGCCCTCCGTGCCGTCTTGCCCGCCCTTCTTGGCAGCGAACAGGTCTTCCTCGAACTTAGGCAACTGGCCTGTGCCACGCAGCGATTCACCGCTGACGATGTAGGGCACATAGCATTCGGTGTAACCGTGCTGCTGGGTTTGCACATCCAGCATGAAGGCAGCCAGAGCGCGGTGCAAGCGGGCCAACTGTCCCTTGAGCACGGTAAAGCGCGAGCCGGCCAGCTTGGTGCCCAGCTCAAAGTCCAGGCCCAAAGGCTCGCCGACATCCACATGGTCGCGCACCTCAAAGCCGGGCTGCGCAGCGCGCCCACCCAGGCCCTGCCCAGGCGCCCAGCAACGCACCTCTACATTGCCTGCCTCGCCCGCGCCCACAGGCACGCTGGCTTGCGGCAAATTAGGCACGGCCAGCAGCACGGTTTGCAGCTCTTGCTGGATCTGCTCAAGGCGCAAGGCGGAGTGCTCGAGCTCAGTCTTGAAGGCCGCCACCTGGGCCATGACCGGAGCAGCGTCTTCGCCCTTGGCTTTGAGCTGCCCGATTTGCTTGGACAGCTGATTGCGCTGGTTCTGCAACTCCTCAGTGCGAACCTGCAGCCGCTTGCGTTCGGCTTCGAGGGATTGGAAGGCCGGCACATCCAGGTAGGGCTGGGGCGATTTGCGGCTTTCCAGGCCGGCCAGAGCGGCGGGCAGGTCTTTGCGTAGCAGTTGAATATCGAGCATGGCACTGATTTTAGTCGGCGCCCCGCCCCTGGCCCCAAGGGGCGACTGAGGTCGCTTCGCTCAGGCCGGTGGCGCCGGCTCGTCGAGCTTGAGGCCCTTAGGCAAAGGGAACTTGATGGTCTCAGTGATGCCGTCCATCTTGCGCACTGAGATGGCGCCGAGCGCGCGTATGCGCTGGATCACCGCCTGCACCAGCACCTCAGGGGCCGACGCGCCTGCGGTCAGGCCGACGCGGGTCTTGCCGTCGAACCAGGAGGACTTCACATCGGCCGGGCTGTCGACCATATAGGCCTCAGTACCCAGGCGGTTGGCCAGCTCAGCCAGGCGGTTGCTGTTGGAGCTGGTGGGGCTGCCCACCACCACCAAAATATCGACCTGCGGGCTGAGAATTTTGACCGCGTCCTGTCGGTTCTGGGTGGCGTAGCAGATGTCCTGCTGCTTGGGCCGGCGCACCTGGGGAAAGCGCGCCTGCACCGCCGCCGAAATCTCGGCGGCGTCGTCCACGCTCAGCGTGGTTTGGGTGACCACCGCCAGGCGATCGGTCTGGCGCGGCTGCACCTTGAGCACATCGTCCACGTCCTCGACCAGATAGATACCGTCGGCCAATTGCCCCATGGTGCCCTCGACCTCGGGGTGGCCCTTGTGGCCGATCATGATGAACTCGTAGCCTTCCTTGTGCAGCTTGGCCACTTCCACATGCACCTTGGTCACCAGCGGGCAGGTGGCGTCAAAAATGCGAAAGCCGCGGGCCTCGGCCTCGTCTTGTACAGCCTTGCTCACCCCGTGAGCGCTGAAGACCAAGGTAGCGCCGGGAGGCACTTCGCTGAGCTCTTCGATGAAGATGGCGCCGCGCGCCTTGAGGTTTTGCACCACATGGGTGTTGTGCACGATCTCATGGCGCACATAGATGGGCGCGCCGAATTTTTGCAGGGCGCGCTCGACGATTTCAATGGCACGGTCGACGCCGGCGCAAAAGCCGCGCGGCTCGGCCAGCACCACATCGCGCACGGGTTTGAGGGTGGCAGGGCTCATAGCACTCCGATCACATGGACCTCGAACTCTACCGCCTGTCCGGCCAGCGGATGGTTGAAGTCAAACTGCACCGCCCCGTCGGGGCCGACCTGCAAGACCGCACCGGCGTACTGACCGGCGCCGTCAGGCGTAGGAAATTGGACCACATCGCCAGCGGCATAGCGCTCCATCGGATCACCGAGTTCGTCGAGCAGCTTGCGCGCCACCCACTGCACCAGGTCAGGGTTGCGCGGCCCGAAAGCCTCGCCCGCCGCCAGTTCAAAGCGCGTGCGCACCCCCTCGGCCAGACCGATCAAACGCGCCTCAATGACCGGCGAGAGTTCACCGGCGCCCAGGCTGAGCGTGGCTGGCTTGTCCTCGAAGGTGTTGATGATCTCCCTGCCCTGCCCGGCCCCGCCCAGGCCCGCCAAGCGGTAATGCAGGGTCAGGAAGGAGTCGGCCTGGATGATGGGGAGAGTGGGGGTCATGGTGGGCGGCAAGAAGGGTCTGATTGTAGGCAGCCATCGCCGCGAGGGCGCGGCTCCCACACCCTTTCCCCCGAATGCTTGTCAGGTAGGGTGGGAGCGCCGCCCTCGGCGCGATGGGGCCTAGGCACAGGCTCAGTCTCCGCTTGAAAACCCATCGCCGCGCGGGCGCGGCTCCCACACCAACTCCTGATCGAATGCATGCTGAGCTTTGTGGGAGCGCCGCCCTCGGCGCGATGGGGCCTAGGCACAGGCTCAGTCCCTGCTTGAAAGCCCATCGCCGCGCGGGCGCGGCTCCCGCCCCCTGCTTTCTAGCATCAGCTTCCAAGGGGTTTGTCAAATTTTGTTGGGCCGGCCGGCGCTATGCCTCAGCCTGCGACCCCTGGCTTAAGCTCGATGGGTGAGCCTAAAAGACCTGCCTGCCGACTGCCGACCGCGCGAGAAATTGCTCGCACGCGGCGCGAATGCGCTGAGCGACAGCGAGCTTCTGGCCTTGCTGCTGCGCAGCGGTACCGCCGGCAAGGGCGTGCTGCAACTGGCGCAGGAACTGCTCGATCGCTTTGGCGGCCTGGCCGGCTTGCTGCACACCGGGGCCGAGGAGCTGAGGCAGATCAAAGGCCTGGGGCCGGCCAAGCGGGCCGAGGTGGTGGCGGTGCTGGAGCTGGCGCGGCGCGCACTGCTGCAACCTTTGCAGACACGCGCAGTTCTTGAGAGCCCGCAGGCGGTTCGCCAAGCTTTGCAGCTGCAGCTGGGTAGCCTGGCCTATGAGGTGTTCGCGGTGATGTTTCTTGACAGCCAGCACCGGCTGATCCGGATCGAAGAAATGTTTCGCGGCACGCTCTCGCAAACCAGCGTCTACCCGCGCGAGGTGGTGCTGCGCGCACTGACCCTGCAGGCCTCGGCGGTGGTGCTGGCCCACAACCACCCCAGTGGCTCCGCCCAAGCCTCGCGCGCCGACCAAGCGCTGACACAGGCCCTCAAAAGCGCCCTGGCTCTGGTCGATGTGCGGGTGCTGGACCACTTCGTGGTTACCGCCACCGAAGCGCAGTCCATGGCCGAGCAGGGCCTGATCTAGCGGCACGCCATGCCCCCAGAGCTGCCCGGGCGGCAAGGCCTGGGCTACAGTGGGTCATATGAAATCTTCGGCCATCAAGGACCTGCGCGACCTCAAGGTGATTGCGCGAGACCTCGAACGCCAGGCCCGCCTGCGGGCCGAGCAGGCGGCCGCTGCGCTGCAGGCCGAACGACAGCGGCTGGCGCAGGATCAGCTGTTTGTGCGGGCGGTCGGGCCGGTGCGGCCCCTGCCGGCCAAGCACCTGAGCAAAGCCGCACAGTCCACCGAGCGGCCGGCGCCCTTGCCGGTGCAGCAGCAGCGCGACGAGCAGGCGGTGATGCGCGAGGCGCTGTCCGATGAATTCGATGTAGAGACGCTGCTCGATACCGACGAGGCGCTGAGCTTTCGGCGCCCAGGCCTGGGGCCCGATGTGGTGCGCAAGCTGCGGCGCGGGCAATGGCAACTGCAAGGCCAGCTCGACTTGCACGGCCTGCGCCGCGAAGACGCCCGGCTGGCGCTGGCCGAATTCATACGCCATGCCCACAAAAGCGGCTGGCGCTGCGTGCGGGTGATCCACGGCAAGGGCCTGGGCTCGCCGGGCAAGACGCCGGTGCTCAAGAACCGGGTCCACAGCTGGCTGGTGCAGAAAAAGGAAGTGCTGGCCTTTGCCCAGGCCAGGCCGGCCGACGGCGGCGCAGGTGCGCTGGTGGTGCTGCTGGTACAGGGCTGAAGGCCGCGCCAGTAGCAGTGCCCTATCGCCGCGAGGGCGCGGCTCCCACACCCCCCATGAAGCATGCTGCCAATCTGTGGGAGCGCCGCCCCATCAAGCATGGTGCCAATCTGTGGGGGCGCCGCCCCATCAAGCATGCTGCCAAGCTGTGGGAGCGCCGCCCTCGGCGCGATTGGGCTTTGTTTGGGACAGCCGCGCCTGAATATCGGCCCTATCGCCGCGAGGGCGCGGCTCCCACACCCACACCCACACCCACACCCACACCACTGCCCCGAAGGTTTGAGAAGTTTCGTGGGAGGGCCGCCCTCGGCCCGATGGTCTGCTGGCCCGCCTCAGGCAGGCGTGCCGCGGTTGCGCATCCAATCGGCGGTCTGGAAAAACGAGCTGTTCAGGCGCCGG
>JBILDR010000076.1:0-15270 GCA_044352515.1 Polaromonas sp. | reverse complement strand
GGCGCATGGATTGATGAATTCATTGCTGCGCGCCGCGAAAAGCGCGAGCTGGCCCAGGACCTGGAGGTCGGCCGGGCCGCCGCGCGCGAGCGCGAGGAGGTGCTTTTTGAGGAGCGGGTCGAGATTGAGGAGCAGCATCCGATTCCGGTGCTGATCGAGCCGCTGCCGGTGGAAATCCCCAAGAGCGAGCGGGTGGCCAAAGAGCGGCAAAAGCCGCTGTTCACCGACATGCCCGACTCCAGCTTGCCGCAGGTCGACCTGCTCGACAGCGCCGCCTCGCGCCAAGAGGGGGTGTCGCTAGAGACCCTGGAGATGACCTCGCGCCTGATTGAGAAAAAGCTCAAGGACTTCGGCGTTGAAGTGCGTGTGGTGGCGGCGGCCCCCGGACCGGTGATCACCCGCTACGAAATCGAGCCGGCCACCGGCGTCAAAGGCTCGCAGGTGGTCAACTTGGCCAAGGACCTGGCGCGCGCGCTCAGCCTGGTGTCGATCCGGGTCATCGAGACCATCCCGGGTAAGAACTACATGGCGCTTGAATTGCCCAATGCCAAACGGCAGGCGATCAAGCTCAGCGAGATTTTGGGCTCACAGACCTACAACGAAGCCAAGTCTTTGCTGACCATAGGCCTGGGCAAGGACATTGGCGGCAATGCGGTGGTGGCCGACCTGGCCCGCATGCCGCACTGTCTGGTGGCCGGTACCACCGGTTCGGGCAAGTCGGTGGGCATCAACGCCATGATTCTGAGCCTGCTCTACAAGGCCGATGCGCGCGATGTACGGCTCTTGCTGATCGACCCCAAGATGCTGGAGATGAGCGTCTATGAGGGCATTCCGCACCTGCTGGCGCCGGTGGTCACCGACATGAAGCAGGCCGCCCATGGCCTGAACTGGTGCGTGGCCGAGATGGAGCGGCGCTACAAGCTCATGAGCAAGCTCGGTGTGCGCAATCTGGCCGGCTACAACACCAAGATTGACGAGGCCAAGGCCCGCGGCCAACTCATCGGCAACCCCTTTAGCCTCACGCCCGATCAACCCGAGCCGCTCGAGCGCCTGCCCTTCATCGTGGTGGTGATCGACGAGTTGGCCGACCTGATGATGGTGGTGGGCAAGAAGATCGAGGAGTTGATCGCCCGCCTGGCGCAAAAAGCCCGTGCCGCAGGCATTCATTTGATCTTGGCCACCCAAAGGCCCAGCGTCGACGTGATCACCGGCCTGATCAAGGCCAACATCCCCACCCGCTTGTCCTTCCAGGTCTCCAGCAAAATCGACAGCCGCACCATCCTCGACCAGATGGGGGCCGAGGCTTTGCTGGGCATGGGTGACATGCTCTATTTGCCCAGCGGCACTGGCTTTCCGATCCGGGTCCACGGCGCTTTTGTCAGCGATGACGAAGTCCACCGCGTGGTGGCCTACCTCAAGAGCCAGGGCGAGCCGCAGTATCTCGATGGCGTGCTCGAGGGCGGTACCGTGGACGGCGAGGGCGGACCGGGCGATCTGGCCGGCGAGGGCGGCGGCGAGAAGGACCCGATGTACGACCAGGCGGTCGAGGTGGTGCTCAAGCACCGTAAGGCCTCGATTTCGCTGGTACAGCGCCACCTGAAGATTGGCTACAACCGCGCCGCCCGTCTGGTCGAGGATATGGAAAACGCTGGCTTGGTCAGCGCCATGTCCGGCGCCGGTCAGCGTGAAATTTTGGTACCGGCGCGCGCCGAATGAGCAGCATGTGGACCTTCTATCTGCGGCTGGTCAGCGCCGCATTCCTCCTTGTCGCCGCCCTGGCCAGCGCGAACGCCCAGGCGCAGGCCCAGCCCGAGCCCTTGCAATTGTTGGGTGACTTCATCCGCACGGTGCAAAGCGGCCGGGCCCAGTTCACCCAGACCGTCATCTCGCCGGCGCGCGAGGGCCAGAGCGCGCGCAGCCGCAATTCCAGCGGCGTGTTTGAGTTTGCGCGGCCCAATCGATTTCGCTTCAGCTACAGCAAGCCCTATGTGCAGACCCTGGTGGCCGACGGCCAGACGCTGTGGCTGCACGACCCCGACCTCAACCAGGTCACGGCGCGCAAACTCAGCCAGGTGCTGCAGGGCACGCCGGCGGCGGTGATCGCCTCGGCCACCGATCTGCGCGGCCTGCAGGCCGACTTCGAACTCAGCGCGCAAGCGCCGTCCGGCGGTTTGCAGTGGGTGCAGGCCACGCCGCGCAGCCGCGAGGGACAGTTGCAGAGCATGCGCATCGGCCTGCGCGCAGGGCCTCAGGGGGCAGAGTTGGTGAGCCTGGAGATTCTGGACGCGCTCGGGCAGCGCTCGCTGATGCAGTTCAGCCGCTTCGAGACGCCGCTGCCCGCAGGCGCTGCTGCGTTCCAGTTCACCCCCCCGCCTGGCTCGGATGTGATCCGGCCCTGAGCATGAGCGATCTGTTCGCCAGTGCGCCCCAGGCTCCCCTGCCTGAGCGCCTGCGGCCGGCCACGCTGGACCAGGTGGTGGGCCAGAGCCATTTGCTCGGCCCGGGCCGGCCGCTGCGCCTGGCCTTTGAGTCCGGCAAGCCGCATTCCATGATCTTTTGGGGCCCGCCGGGCGTGGGCAAGACCACGCTGGCGCGTCTGACTGCTGCCGCCTTTGACTGCGAATTCATCGCCCAGTCGGCGGTGTTTTCTGGCGTCAAGGAGATCCGGGCCGCGATGGAGCAGGCCGAGCAGAACCGTTCGCGCGGGCGGCGCACCATCCTCTTTGTCGACGAAATCCACCGTTTCAACAAGTCGCAGCAAGACGCGCTGCTGCCCTATGCCGAAAGCGGGCTGGTGACCTTCATCGGTGCGACCACTGAGAACCCGTCTTTCGAGGTCAACTCGGCCCTGCTCTCGCGCGCCCAGGTTTATGTGCTCAAGCCCTTGAGCGATGCCGAACTGCGCGCCTTGCTCGATCGCGCCCTGAGTCAGGCGCTGGCCGGCCTGAGTCTGGCAGAACCTGCGATGGCCAGCCTGATTGCCTATGCCGACGGTGACGGCCGGCGCTTGCTCAATCTGCTTGAGCAGTGCGAGTCGGCAGCCTCGGCCGCTGGCGTGCAGCAGATTGACGCCGACTTTGTGAGCCAGGCCTTGACCGTGGGCGCCCGCCGCTTTGACAAGGGCGGCGACCATTTTTACGACCAGATTTCAGCTTTGCACAAATCGGTGCGGGGCTCACACCCAGACGCGGCCCTGTACTGGCTGACCCGCATGCTCGATGGTGGCGCCGATCCGCGCTACCTGTCCAGGCGCATCATCCGCATGGCCTGGGAGGACATCGGCCTGGCCGACCCGCGCGCCCTGCAAATTGCCAACGACGCTGCGCTTACCTATGAGCGCCTGGGCAGCCCCGAGGGCGAGCTGGCCCTGGGCCAGGCGGTGATTTACCTGGCGGTGGCGGCCAAGAGTAATGCCGGCTATACCGCTTTTAACCAGGCCCGCGCTTTCATCAAGCAGGACAAGAGCCGCGAGGTACCGGCCCACCTGCGCAACGCGCCGACCCGGCTGATGAAAGAGCTCGGCCACGGCCAGCACTACCGCTATGCCCACGACGAGCCCGATGCCTATGCTGCCGGGCAGACCTATTTGCCCGAAGGCATGAAAGAGCCGCAGTGGTACCAGCCGGTGCCGCGCGGCCTGGAAATTCAAATTGCCGACAAGCTGGCACAGCTGCGCCAGCGCGACAGCGAGGCCGGTAAGAGCTAGCGCAAGCCGACGCGCCAGTGGCCTGGCCTGCGCTGGTTGTTTCAGAGTATCTTGGCCAGGAAATCCCGGGTGCGGGCTGAGCGGGGCTTGCTGAAAAATTCTTCCGGCGCTGCTTGTTCGACCAGACAGCCCTGGTCCATGAAGACCACGCTATCGGCCACCCGCCGCGCAAAGCCCATTTCATGGGTGACGCACAGCATGGTCATGCCCGACTCGGCCAGCTCGGTCATCACATCCAGCACTTCCTTGATCATCTCCGGGTCCAGCGCCGAGGTGGGCTCGTCGAACAGCATCACCTTGGGTTGCATGCACAGCGAGCGCGCAATGGCTACCCTTTGCTGCTGCCCGCCCGAGAGCTGGGCCGGAAATTTGTCGGCCTGCTCGGGAATGCGTACCCGTTCGAGCAACTGCATCGCCCGCTCGCGCGCCTGCGCTTGGCTCAGGCCCAGCACCCGCATTTGCGGCAGCACGCAGTTTTGCAACACGCTCAGGTGGCCGAACAGATTGAATTGCTGAAACACCATGCCCATCTGGCGGCGCAGCTGCTGGCGCTGGGCCGCATCGTCCTCAATCAGCCGACCCTCAAAGCGTATGCTGCCCTCCTGGTGCAGCTCGAGCTGGTTGAGGCAGCGGATCAGGGTGGATTTGCCTGAGCCCGAGGGCCCGCAGATCACCACCTTCTGGCCGGCCTGCACGCTCAGGTGGATATCGCGCAGCACATGGTGCTGGCCAAACCATTTGTTCAGGCCTTCAATCTGTATCAGGGCTTGGCTCATAGGGGGTGGGGGTCAGCGGGCGCGCGCATGGCGGCGCTCCAAATAGGCCAGGCTTTGTGAGAGCACAAAGCAGATGCAAAAGTAGACGGCCGCCGTCAGCACGAAAACCTCGAACACCCGCTGCGTTGAGACCTGCACGTCCTGGGCCATGAAGGTCAGCTCTTGGATGGAGACCAGCGAGACCAGCGAGGAGTCCTTAATCAGCTGGATGAACTGACCACTCAAGGCCGGCAGCACCTGGCGCAGCGCCTGCGGCCAGACTACAAAGCGCAGGCTGTCGCCTTCAGACATGCCCAGGCTGCGGGCCGCCTCGGCTTGGCCGGGTGGCACCGCCTGCAGACCGGCACGCACGATCTCGGTGACATAGGCGCCAGAAAATACCGACAGGCACACCAGCCCGAGAAAGAAGTTGTTGATCAGCGCCGCCGGCCCGAAGAGCACGGCCAGGACCTCCTGCGCCGATGCCGGTAGTTCGCTCAGCCGCTGGTCCAGCGCCAGGCTGGGCATGAACTGACTGGCGATGAAGTAGACGAAAACGAATACAAAAACCACCGGCGGGATGTTGCGCACCGTCATCACATAGCTGGCCGATATCAGCCGCAGCAGCAGGCGCGGGTGATTGCGCATCCAACCCATCAGCAAGCCTATGGCCAATGCCAGCGCCATGCCCCACAGCGCCAGCCGCAGTGTGGTGAGCAGGCCTTGCACAAGCAGGTTGGGCGCCCACTGCCCTGTTTTTGGATCGGTCTTGATGATGTAGGGCCAGACCGAGGACCAGTTCCACTCGTAGCTGAAGGCGCCTTGCGCACGCAGCGCGCCGGCCGCCAGCAAGGCCGCGATCAGCAGCAGCCAGAAGGCGTCCAGCCGCCCCCAGGGCAGCTTGCGTTCAGGCGGGGCTGGCCTGGGCGCGATCAGCGACCCAGGCTGGTCGGGTATGTTCTCGCGCACCGGTGCGGCGGGCTGAGGCCTCAGAGCTTGGGCACCTGCGCGGCCCAGTCCTGGGTGCGGAACCAGTATTCATGGCGCTGCTTGAGCCAGGCCTGGTTCTTGGTGATCCAGCCATTGAAGTTGGCCAGGCTTGCCGGGTTGCCTTTGCGCAGGCCAAAGCCCTCGTAGGTATTGACCACGTTTTCCGCGGCTGGCTTGAACAGCTTGCCGGGATTGGCCAGGGTAAAGAACGAGGGCTTGGGCTCGCTGGAGATGACCGCATGGGCGTTGCCGTTGATGACCTCCTGAAAGGCCATGGCATCGTCATCAAACTGGCGCAAGGTGGCTTTGGGCCATTTTTCTTCGACCGTCCTGCAACCGGCCACGCCGCGCCGGCAGGTGAAGGTGACATTGGGGCTGTTGTAGCCCTCGGGCCATTTGAGCTGCGAGGCCAGTTGGCGCGATGCGGCAATGCCCTGGCCCGAGGTGGAGTAGGCGCTGGTGAAGTCGATCTGCTCCTGCCGCGCGGGGGTGATGGTCATGCCGCCGATGATCAGGTCGAACTTGCCCGCAATCAGCGAGGGAATGATGGCGTCCCAGGCGGTGGGAATCAGCTCAAGCTGCACGCCCAGGTCTTGCGCGAGTTTGGTGGAGACGTCGATCTCAAAACCCACCCACTGGCCCTGCTTGTCGCGCATGGCCCAGGGCACGAAGCTGGAAAAGCCCACCTGCAGCTTGCCGCGCTTTTTGATGGTCTCGAGCAGGGGGTCTTGTTGGGCCTGGGCCGGGCTCAGGGCGCTCAGTGCGCCGAGCAGCGTCAGGGCGCAAACGGAAAGAAAGCGGCGAATCGACATGGGGACAGCTCCTTATGAAAGTGTTGGAATCGGGAACGTTTTAACAGGCAGATCTAGCGCCGCCGCAGCCTGCGCTCGAGTGCATGGATGGCCAGCGACAGGCAGACGGTCACACATAAATACAGGGCGGCGGTGGTCAGCCAGATCTCGAAGGCCATGAAGGTATCGGCAATGATGGAGCGGGCCTGGGTGGTCAGGTCGAAGATGGCGATCACGCTGACGATGGCCGAGTGCTTGACCAGGTTGACCAGCACCCCGGCCAGCGGCGGCAGCATCAGGGGCAGGGCCTGCGGCCAGACGATATCGCGCTCGGCCTGGGCATCGCTCAGGCCCAGACTCAGGGCCGCCTCGCGCTGGCCCCGGGGCACCGCTTGCAGCGCACCCCGGATGATTTCGGTGGCAAATGCACCCTCGTAGAGGGCCAGGCACAGCACGCCGGTGGCCTCGCGCCCCAGCCCCAGGGTCGGCGCCAGGATGAAGTAGCACACCAAAATTTGCACCAGCAGCGGGGTGTTGCGTATCAATTCCACATAGCTCCAGGCCAGGGCCCGCCCGACCCGGGAGGGCGCCACTCGCATCCAGGCGCCGAGCCCGCCCAGCAGCAGGGCCAGCAGTGCGCTCTGCCAGGCCAGTTGTAGCGTCACGTACAGCCCTTTGAGCAGCGGCCCGGCCAGCCACTGACCGTCGATCACCCGCACCAGATAGCCGGGCACCTTCTCCCATTTCCACTGGTAGGCCATCTGCTGCGCACCCTGGTAGGCCAGCGCCACCAGCAAGGCCATGGCCAGCGCAAATTGCAGCAATTCCCAGGCGCCATGGCGGTGCCAGGCCAGGGCAGGGGCTGCAGGCGGCGGGCGTGCCGAAATCGGATCGCTCAAAGTCATGGTGTAGGCGTGGCGCTGATGCCGATCGCTCGGCGGGCCTTTGCCGGGCATTATTCCCTCTCTTAGGGGCCGGGCTTGCACGGACGATGGCGCCGGGATCAACATTCTTCACACATCCTACGGCGAGCCGCACGGGTAAACCCGAAACGCCCTGAGCGAGCAGGGCCTTGGCGCGTCCATACAATCGCGCACCGATCTGGCCGCAGGGCCTACCCTGCCCCCCATCACCGGAGAGCTTATCTATGGAAGTCTTGCTACAGCAGATCATCAATGGTCTGGTGCTGGGCAGCATGTACGCCCTGATTGCCCTGGGCTACACCATGGTCTACGGCATCATCAACCTGATCAACTTTGCCCACGGCGAGGTGCTCATGGTCGGCGCCCTGACGAGCTGGACCATCATCATCTGGATGCAGGAGTCCATGAGCGGCACGCCCGGTTGGCTGATTTTGCTGATCGCCTTGCTGATTGCCTGTGTGGTCTGCGCAGCGCTCAATTTTGCGATTGAGAAAGTGGCTTACCGGCCGCTGCGCAACTCGCCCAAGCTCGCCCCCCTGATCACAGCGATTGGCATGTCCATCTTGCTGCAAACCCTGGCCATGATGATCTGGAAGCCCAATTACAAGTCCTACCCGACGCTGTTGCCCAGCGCGCCCATCGAGCTCGGTGGGGCGGTGATTACCGTCACCCAGGTCTGCATCCTGGCGGTCACGGCCATTGCGCTGGCGGTGCTGATGTACATCGTCAACCACACCCGGCTGGGTCGCGCCATGCGCGCCACCGCTGAAAACCCGCGGGTGGCGGCGCTCATGGGGGTCAAGCCCGACACGGTGATATCGGCCACCTTCATCATCGGCGCGGTCTTGGCGGCCATTGCCGGGGTGATGTACGCGTCCAACTACGGCACCGCCCAGCACACCATGGGTTTTCTGCCGGGGCTCAAGGCTTTCACTGCTGCTGTCTTTGGCGGCATCGGCAACTTGCAGGGCGCGGTCATCGGCGGCATTTTGCTTGGCCTGATTGAGTCCATAGGCGCGGGTTACATCGGCCCGCTGACCGGCGGTTTTTTAGGCAGCCACTATGTCGATATCTTCGCCTTCATGGTGCTGATTGTGGTGCTCACCCTCAGGCCCTCGGGGCTGCTGGGCGAGCGTGTGGCCGACCGCGCCTGAGGGAGCCGAGCATGATGAAAGAACATCGCCTCCTGAGTTTCGTGATCGCCGCTGTGGCGCTGCTGTTGCTGCCTCTGCTGCTCCAGCCTTTTGGCAATGCCTGGGTGCGCATTGTCGACATGGCGCTGCTGTATGTGCTGCTGGCCCTGGGTCTGAACATTGTGGTGGGCTACGCTGGCCTGCTTGACCTCGGTTATGTGGCCTTCTTTGCGGTGGGCGGCTATATGTTTGCCCTGCTGGCGTCGCCGCATCTGGCCGAGGCCTTTCCGCTGATTGCAGCGGCCTTTCCCAACGGCCTGCATCTGCCGATCTGGGCTGTGATTCCCCTGGCGGCCTTGCTGGCAGCGGTCTTTGGTGTGCTGCTGGGCGCGCCCACGCTCAAGCTGCGCGGCGACTACCTGGCCATCGTCACCCTGGGCTTTGGCGAGATCATCCGCGTCTTTCTGAATAACCTGGACCGGCCGATCAACCTGACCAACGGCCCCAAGGGCATCAGTCAGATTGACGGCATCAGCTTTTTTGGCGTCAGCCTCAACCGCTCACTGGACCTGGGGCCGATCACCATCAACTCGGTCAGCCTCTACTACTACCTGTTCCTCGCGCTGGTGGTGGTGTCGGTCATCATCTGCCACCGGCTGGAGCAATCGCGCATAGGCCGTGCCTGGATGGCCATTCGCGAAGACGAGATCGCGGCCAAGGCCATGGGTATCAACACCCGCAACCTTAAGCTGCTGGCTTTCGGCATGGGCGCCACCTTTGGCGGCGTCTCAGGCGCCATGTTTGCAGCCTTCCAGGGCTTTGTGTCACCCGAATCCTTTAGCCTGATGGAGTCGGTCATGATCGTGGCCATGGTGGTGCTCGGCGGCATCGGCCATCTGCCCGGTGTCATTTTGGGCGCGCTGCTGCTGGCTGCCTTGCCCGAAGTGCTGCGTCATGTGGCCGGGCCGCTGCAGGCCATGACCGGCGGCCGGCTCGACGCGGCCATCTTGCGCCAGTTGCTGATTGCGCTGGCCATGATAGGCATCATGCTCATGCGCCCCCGCGGCCTGTGGCCTGCACCCGAGCACGGCCAGTCGCTGGCCCAGCGTCAAGGAGGGGCTTGAAATGAGCACGCCGATTCTTGAAGTCAGCGGCGCTTCCAAGCGCTTTGGCGGCCTGCAGGCCCTCTCCGAGGTGGGCATACGCATAGAGCGCGGGCAGGTCTACGGTTTGATCGGCCCCAATGGCGCGGGCAAGACCACCTTCTTTAACGTGCTCACCGGCCTGTACACCCCCGACTCCGGCCGCTTCCTACTGGCCGGCCAGCCCTATTCGCCGACGGCGGTGCACGAGGTGGCCAAGGCCGGCATTGCCCGCACCTTCCAGAACATCCGCCTGTTTGCCGAGATGAGCGCGCTGGAAAACGTGATGGTCGGGCGCCATGTGCGCACCCACTCGGGGCTGCTCGGCGCCATCTTGCGCACGCCCGGTTTCAAGGCCGAGGAGGCCGCCATTGCCCAGCGTGCCCATGAGCTGCTTGAGTATGTCGGTATTGCCCGCTATGCCGACTACAAGGCCCGCACCCTGAGCTACGGGGACCAGCGGCGCCTGGAGATTGCACGCGCCCTGGCCACCGACCCGCAATTGCTGGCCTTGGACGAGCCTGCGGCCGGCATGAACGCCACCGAGAAAGTGCAGCTGCGCGAGCTCATCGACCGCATACGCCGTGACCAGCGCACCGTATTGCTGATCGAGCACGACGTCAAGCTGGTCATGGGCCTGTGCGACCGCGTCACCGTGCTCGACTACGGCAAGCAAATCGCTGAGGGTGTGCCGGCCGACGTGCAAAAAGACAGCAAAGTCATCGAGGCCTATCTGGGCACGGGGGGACACTGAGATGGCGCAGACCCTGCTCAAAGTCAAAGGCCTGAAGGTGGCCTACGGCGGTATTGAGGCCGTCAAAGGCGTCGACCTGGAGGTGCATGAGGGCGAACTGGTTACCCTCATTGGCTCCAACGGCGCCGGCAAGACCTCGACCATGAAGGCCATCACCGGTTCGCTGCCGCTCTTAGGCGGCGAGATCGAATACCTGGGCCGCAGCATCCGCGGCTTGGGCGCCTGGGACCTGGTTCGCGATGGCCTGGCCATGGTGCCCGAGGGCCGGGGTGTCTTCACCCGCATGACCATCACCGAAAACCTGCTGATGGGTGCCTACATCCGCAGCGACAAGGCCGAGATCGCGCTTGATGTTGACAAGGTGTTTGCGCTCTTCCCCCGCCTCAAGGAGCGCCGCGACCAACTCGCCGGCACCATGTCCGGCGGGGAGCAGCAAATGCTGGCCATGGGCCGGGCCTTGATGAGCCGGCCCAAGGTCTTGCTGCTCGACGAGCCGTCCATGGGCCTGTCGCCCATCATGGTCGACAAAATTTTCGAAGTGGTTCAAGACGTCTACGCCCAGGGCGTGACGGTGCTGCTGGTCGAGCAAAACGCCAGCCGTGCGCTCAAGATTGCCGACCGGGCCTATGTGATGGAGTCCGGCCTGCTAACCATGACCGGCCCCGCCCGCGATCTGCTGGCCGACCCCAGGGTGCGCGCCGCTTATTTGGGCGAGTGAACGGCGGGCGAGTCAGCCGTGGCCAGGCAACCGTGGCCAGACCGTGGGCGAGTCAGCCCCGGGGAAGCTGCGCCTAGGCAGCGATGCGGCCTTTGAACAAGCCGCACGCACGCTGGGCCCGCTGCAATCGCGCCGAGGGCGGCGCTCGTACAGGGGCAGGGCTATGCCTTGCGAACCGAGCTTGGGTGAGCCTGTGGGAGCTGCGCCCTCGCAGCGATGCGGCGCCCGATCAGGCGCCACACCTCAAAGTGTGGCCCAACAAAAAGTCGGGCCTTGCCGAGCTCAGTAGCCGTAGCCGCCGCCACCCGAGCGGCCACCGCCGCCTGAGCGTCCGCTGCGGTTGCCACCGCCACCGCCACCACCACTGCGGTTGCCACCACCGCCGCCGCTGCGATTACCACCTCCCCCACCGCCCCGGTAGCCGCCACGGCTTGCGGGCAGGCCTGAAGACGGGAAGCCCGACGACAGATGCGAGCTGGGCTGCGCTTCATCGTCATGGATGCGCTGTGGCCGCGGCGCGGCGTTAGCGTTGCGCGGCATGCCTTGGCCTTGACCCTGACGGGGTGCGTGCGGCGCGTGTGAACCTGGCTGGCCCCGGTGTCCGTTAGCGGGCCCCTGGCCCGGGCCACGGCGCGATTGCCCGCCACCGCCACCGCCGCCACCACCTGCAGGCCGCGCCGCCTGGCCGGATCCGGCTGAGCGGCTACCGCCGGCAGCGCCTTTATTGGCGCGAATACGTTCCATCATTTCGCCACGCGCGGCTTTAGCGGCTGCGGCCATGACCTCGCGGCTGGGCGGCTTACCCAAACCGCCCCACAGCGTCTGGCGACCCATGGCCAGTGGCTCGGCCTTCTCGCCAGGCTCGGCCTCAAAGCCGGGCACCACCACTTTTTCAATGGTCTGCTTGGTAAAGCGCTCGATGTCAGCCATGAAGCCTTCTTCATCCAGGCAGACAAAGCTGATCGCCTGACCGCTCTTGCCCGCACGACCGGTACGGCCGATGCGGTGCACATAGTCTTCGCTGATGTTGGGGATCTCGTAATTGACCACATGCGGCAACTCGTCAATGTCGATGCCACGCGCTGCAATGTCGGTCGCCACCAGCGCCCGGATCTCGCCGCTCTTGAAGCCGCTCAGCGCCTGGGTGCGGGCGCTCTGGCTCTTATTGCCGTGCAGGGCCATGGCGGTGATGCCGTTTTTCTCCAGGTACTCGGCCACATTGTTGGCGCCGAACTTGGTGCGGGTGAACACCAGCACCTGGCTCCAATTGCGCTCATTGATGATGTGCGCCAGCAGCGCTTTTTTCTTGCCGCGTCCGACCGGGTGTATGGTCTGCTCAATACGCTGAACCGTGGTGTTGCGCGGCGTCACCTGAATATGCTCGGGGTCGCGCAGCAGCCCATTGGCCAGGTCGCGAATCTCGTCGCTGAAGGTGGCCGAGAACAACAGCGACTGCTTCTGCTTGGGCACCAGCGCCAGCACCTTCTTGATGTCATGGATGAAGCCCATGTCCAGCATGCGGTCAGCCTCGTCGAGCACCAAAATCTCAACCTTGCTCAGGTCCAGCGTACCCTGGCCGGCGTGGTCCAGCAGGCGGCCGGGGGTGGCCACCAGAATATCGACGCCGCTGCGCAACTGCGAAATTTGCGGGCTCATGCCCACGCCACCGAACATCACCATGGACTTGAGGTCCAGGTACTTGCCGTACAGCCGAACGCTCTCTTCAACCTGAGCGGCCAATTCGCGTGTGGGGGTGAGGATGAGCGCGCGCACCGCATTGGCGCCGCGCCTGTCCTTGGTGCGCTCGCGGCTGGAGAGCAGCTGCAGCATGGGCAGCGTGAAAGCCGCCGTCTTGCCGGTGCCGGTTTGGGCGCCACCGAGCAGGTCACCGCCCTTGAGCACCGCCGGAATGGCTTGTGCCTGAATGGGGGTGGGGGTGTCGTAGCCTTGCTCGCGCACAGCCTTGACGATGGCCGGAGCCAAGTTCAGTTCTTCAAAAGTCATTGGGTTAGAAAGCGCCCACCGGGCGCAGGGTTCGGCTCATCCGACCGCTTTGCTGCGGTCGCCAGTCTTGGCCGAAGGGGGACAAGGGGAGGGAGGGCTTGCGCGGGCGCAGGGCCCGGATTCTCCCAGCAGGAGTGCTGATGCCGCAGCAACTGGAGGCTAGCGGTGCGGGGATTGTGACATGGATCGACGGGTGGACTGTAGCCTCGCTTTTTAAGCCTATTTACAGCACCTGCTTCTAGACGCCGCCACACGGGATGAAATGGCTAAGTTTATGCGTTAGAGTAATGAATCCTTACTTTCGGAGAAGAGCGTGCTTGCCAAAATTACCGCCAAAAACCAGCTCACCCTGCCCAAGAGCCTGACGCAGGCCGTTGGGGCGACCGAGTACTTTGATGTCGAGGCCCGTGGCGGCCAGTTGATTCTGACGCCTGTGCGCATTCAGCGTGGTGATGCGGTGCGCGCCAAGCTGGCAGAGCTTGACCTTACCGACGAGGACATGGCTGCAGCAGTCACATGGGCCAGAGCGCCTGCGCCCGATGTGGTCAACGAGCCAGCCGCAGCCTATGTTGTGGTGCCAGCCAAGCCCAAGAAGCTTGCGGCAAAAAAGGCAAAGCCCAAAACATGAACACCGCTGTTCGTGTGGTGCTAGACACGAATGTGGTCTTGTCTGCGCTGGTGTTTCGCGGCGGCGCAGCCGGGCAGGTGCGGCAGGCTTGGCAGCGGGGGCAGGTGTTGCCGCTGGCCAGCACAACCACAGTGCAAGAGCTGGTGCGCGTGTTGGCTTACCCCAAATTTGACTTAACCAAGCCCGAGCGGGACGAGTTGCTGGCTGACTACCTGCCTTATGTTGAAACGGTGCGGATTGGGCATCCGCTGCCCACCGTGCCTCAATGCCGTGATCTTTCAGATTTGCCTTTCATGCACTTGGCGGTGGCAGGTAAAGCGCGGGCCTTGGTGTCTGGCGATCGCGATCTTTTGGCCATTGCGGCCGAGTTCGAGCGGGCCTGTGCCTGCCCCATTGTGTCAATCGATGTGTTTTGCCATACCTTTTGCTCTGGGTCATCGTCCAAGGACCTTGGAATGCCAGAAGGCTGGTCTTGAGCAGTGCGGGCCTAGCGGCCTTCCGGGGCGGGCTATCTGCCATCAGTCTTGTTGCCGAAGCCAGCGCGGTGCCTGCGAGCGCGGATAATGCTGGATTAATTGGCTGGCAAGCCTCGTCTTGACGGCAAACTCAAGTTCCTGCATCGGCCCGCACTCTGGCCATCTTTGCACCACCACCACACCATGTCCCAATACGTTTTCACCATGAACCGGGTCGGCAAGATCGTGCCGCCCAAGCGTCAGATCCTCAAGGACATTTCGCTGTCCTTCTTTCCGGGCGCCAAGATCGGCGTGCTCGGCCTCAATGGCTCGGGCAAGTCCACCTTGCTCAAGATCATGGCCGGCATCGACAAGGAGATCGAGGGCGAGGCCATGCCCATGGCCAATCTGAAGATTGGCTATTTGCCGCAGGAGCCCAAGCTCGATCCCAAGGCCTCGGTGCGCGAGGCCGTCGAAAGCGGCATGGGGCAGGTCAAGGCCGCGCAGCAGCGGCTCGACGAGGTCTATGCGGCCTACGCCGAGCCCGACGCCGACTTTGACAAGCTGGCCGCCGAGCAGGCTGAACTTGAGGCCATCATTGCCGCCGCAGGCGATGGGGGTGACCATTTGCTCGACATTGCGGCCGATGCCTTGCGTCTGCCGCCCTGGGAGGCGACCATCGAGCATCTGAGCGGTGGCGAAAAGCGCCGGGTGGCCTTGTGCCAGCTGCTGCTGTCCAAGCCCGACATGCTGCTGCTCGACGAGCCGACCAACCACCTGGACGCCGAGTCGGTCGATTGGCTCGAGCAGTTTCTGGCCCGCTTTTCGGGCACGGTGGTGGCCATCACCCACGATCGCTACTTCCTGGACAACGCCGCCGAGTGGATTTTGGAGCTCGACCGCGGCCGTGGCATTCCCTGGAAGGGCAACTACAGCACCTGGCTGGAGCAAAAAGAAGCCCGTCTGGAGGCCGAGCAAAAGGGCGAGGAAGCCCATGCCAAGGCCATGAAGGCCGAGCTGGAGTGGGTGCGTAAGAACGCCAAGGGCCGCCAGGCCAAGAGCAAGGCCCGCCTTGCGCGCTTTGAGGAGCTGAGCGACGTCGAATACCAAAAGCGCAACGAAACCAACGAGATCTTCATCCCGGTGGCCGAGCGCTTGGGCACCGAGGTGATCGAGTTCGAGGGTGTCTCCAAGTCCTTTGGTGACCGCCTGCTGATCGACAACCTGTCCTTCAAAGTCCCGGCCGGCGCCATCGTCGGCATCATCGGCCC
>JBILDR010000075.1:0-15282 GCA_044352515.1 Polaromonas sp. | reverse complement strand
TTGTGGGAGCGCTGTCATGTGGGAGCGCCGCCTCGGCGCGATTGTGCGCATGAGAAGCCCCAGCGTTTGATCAAGCGCTGCATCGCTGCGAGGGCGCAGCTCCCACCCCCCCTCATTGCGCGCCGCTGAAGCTTTGTGGGAGCACCGCCTTGTGGGAGCGCTGTCTTGTGGGAGCGCTGTCTCGGCGCGATGCGGCTTGTACTCAGCCGGCGGCGGCCCCTGCCAGCTTGGTCTGCAAATTCGCGGCGAATTCCTCCCACAGCCGGTCGGCCTTGGTCTTCATCGCGCTCAGACCAAAGGTGCCCAGGCGGCCCAGCACCTGCACCTGCACTTTCATGCGCAGCTCGGTCTGACCGTCTGCTTGGTCGGTCAAAAAAATCTCGCTGGTCTGCTTGAGGGTGCTGGCCACCGAGCTGTCTTCGCCGCTGCCCTGGCTTTGCAGGTAGTGGGGCGGGCGTTGCTCGACGACGGTGGTGCGAAGCTTGAACTTGGCGCTGAGAAAGGAAAACTTCACATGCATCTCGGCCAAGTATTCAGTGTCGCTGATGACTTCAATGGACTTCATGCCGGGTACGCAGGCACCCATGGTTTGCGGGTCAAGCAGCAACGCCCAGATGTGCTCTGCCGACGCGTTGAGGGTGACCGATTTTTCAATATCCATGCATCTTCCTTGCGGCGTCCTGCACCGATTCGACAATCTGGGTGTAGCCGGTGCAGCGGCACAGGTTGCCGCTCAGTGCGCTGCGGATTTCCTCTTCGCTGGGTCGACTGTTGTTTTCCAGCAGCGCGCAGGCCGCCATGAGAAAGCCGGGTGTGCAATAACCGCATTGCAGACCGCCGCAGTTCATGAAGCTTTCTTGGATGGGGTGCAGTTGATCGCCCTGGGCCAGGCCTTCCACGGTTCGCACCTGGCAGCCCTTGGCCTGAACCGCCAGGCTCAGGCAGGACTTGACCAACTGGCCGTCGAGCAGCACCGAGCAGGCCCCGCAGGTGCCGGTCTCGCAGCCGCGCTTGGTGCCGGTCAGGTGAAGATCGTCCCGCAGAAAATCGCTCAGCATTCGCCGGGCAGGCACCTCTGCTTCGACCTTTTGGCGGTTGACTTCCAGTTCGATGTGATGTTTGCTCATGATCGTTCCTTGGCAGGGGCTTCCTGGATGAGGCTCTCCATAGTGCGCTTGGCGCTGATGCGCACCATCTCCCGGCGGTATTCGGCCGAGCCGCGCAGGTCGGAAATCGGATCGATGCCTTCGGCTACCAACTGGGCGGCCTGCTCGATGGTGTCCGCATCCAGGGGGCGGCCTTCCAGAAATTGCTCGGCCAGAAGTATTCGGCGCGGCACGGCCACCGAGGCGCCCACCACCAGGCGCGCCTGGGAGCACAGACCCTCGCGGACCTGGGCCACGGCCGAGACGCTGGCCAGCGGACGGTGCTCGGCCGCCGTTCGCTTGAAGCGGGTGTATCGCGCGCGGGTGTGATCGGCGGCAGGCGGCACATGCACTGCGACGACCAATTCGTCAGCCGTGATGGCGGTGGTGAAATAGTCAAGCAAAAAGTCTTCCATGCTCAGCACACGCTCCCCACGCGCGCTGGCAAGAGTCACTTGGGCCCCGAGCGCCATCAGGGCACCCGGCGGATCGGTCGAAGGGTCGCCATAGCAGAGATTGCCACCGATCGTGCCCTGGTTGCGCACCTGTGGGTTGGCCACCTGCGCGGCCATTTGCGCCAGCATGGGGTGGTGTTGCCGCACCAGTTCAGACTGAGCGATGTCGGTGTGGCGCGACAGAGCGCCAATGCGCAGGCCCGAGGTGTCGTCCCAGTTGATGCCCCGCAGCTCGGGGATGTCTTGTACCGAAATGATGTGTGATGGGTTGAGCATGCGCTGGCGCATGACCAGCATCAGCGCGGTGCCGCCGGCCATGACGCGGCATTCGTCGCCCAAGTCCGCCAGCATGCGGCTGGCTTCGCTGATGGCGTTCGGTTGCAGGAAGTCGAAGTCACGCATGGGAGTGCTCCTGCGAGCGTTTTTCCTGGAGGGCTGCCAGCACCTTTTCGGGTGTGATCGGCAGGCTGGTGATGCGAACGCCGATCGCATCAAAGACCGCATTGGCGATCGCGGGTGCGCCAGTGAGGATGGCCGTTTCGCTCGCGCCCTTGGCGCCATACGGCCCATTGGGGTCGTTCGATTCGACGATGCCACTGCGCAGTTCAGGCAGTGCTTCGGCGGTGGCCATGGTGTAGTCGGCAAAGTTGCCGTTGGCGATACGCCCGTCCTCAAGCTGCAGCTGTTCGTAGAGCGTCCAGCCGATCGACTGCGCGACCGCGCCGTTGCTCTGGCCATGCACGGCCAGCGGGTTGAGGGCCTTGCCGCAGTCGTCGGCCACAAAGCTGTCCAGGACGCGAACTTGGCCCGTTTCGGTATCGACTTCAACCTCGACCGCCTGAGCGGCGTAGGAATAGCCTGGCGCCACGTTGCCGGTCAGGTCGTCGGCATGCATCTGGGTCTTGGCGTCCCAGCTGCCGGTGACCATGATCTCATGACCGCCGTGTCGCCAGATGTGTTCGCGGGCCAGCGCAGCCAAAGCGATGCTGCGCGAGGCATCGCCTCTGGGGCGCACGCTCAGATCGCTGATCTCCAGCTGCTCTGGGCCGACCCCGAGCTTGCTGGCGGCCAGATCGAACAGTTTGTCGCGCACCGCGCGGGCCGCCACGATGGCCGCATTGCCGGCCACGATGGTCACCCGCGAGGCCAGCGATCCAATGGCAAAGGGGGCGCTGTCGGTGTCGGGCGCCACCACATGCACATGGGACAAAGGCAGGTTGAGTTCGTGCGCCACAATCTGCGCCAGCATGGTCGTGGCGCCTTGGCCCATGTCCGCCTCGGCGCTGTGCACGATCACCCGCCCGTCTTCGGGCATCTTGATGACCACGGTCGAGCCGTCCCAGTTGCCGATGGTGCGGTTGCCGCTGACATGCATGGCTGCGGCCACGCCCACGCCCCGGCGCCTGACCCCTAGGGCCGGGGGGCGCTGGCGCTTGGCCGACCAATCCAGCGCGGCGGTGCATTGGTCCAGGCATTCCTGCAGCCCGGTGCTGCCGATCTGCCAGCCGTGCACCGATGTTTCGCCGGCTGCGATGGCGTTGATGCGGTGCACATGAACGGTGTCCAGACCGAGTTGGCGCGCCATGGTGTCGATGTGGCAGTTCAGCGCAAACTGCATCTGTGTGCCCCCAAAGCCCCGGAAGGCGCCGTGCGGCGGCGTGTGGGTGTAGGCCAGGCGGGCCCGCGATCGCACATTGGGGTTGCGGTGCATGTTGTCGCTGCGCATGGCACTGACATGCATGACCTCGGCCGATAGTCCGCAGTAGGCGCCGCAGTCAGCCAGGATGTCGACTTCCTTGGCCACGATCATGCCGTGGCGGTCCATGCCGACCCGCAGCCTGATCTGCTCGGGCAGGCTGGTGGTGGCGGCTAGAAAGTCTTCCAGTCGGTTGTTCACCAGACGCACCGGCTGGCCGGTGGCCAAAGCCAGCATGGCGGCAATCAGGTTGTTGGCGTCTTCAACCATCTTGCCGCCAAAGCCGCCGCCGGTGGTGGTTTGAACCACGCGGATGCGCGAGGCGGGCATCTGCAGCACCGCGGCCAATCTGGCCCGCGCCAGGAAGGCCGATTGCGTGGAGGTCCAGACCTGCAGTCGGCCGTCGGCATCGACCAGCGCGACGCTGGCCATGGGCTCCAAGTAGCCGGGGTACTGGGCGTGGGTTTGGTAGGTTTCCTCGTGGACCAGGTGGGCGCTGGCAAAGGCGGCATCAGGGTCGCCGCGCTCAAATTCAATCAGATGCGCCAGGTTGTCGCGACCCGGATGTACGCAGGACGCACCCGCCTGAACCGCGTGCGCCGGGCTGAGGATGGCGGGCAGTTCTTCGTACTCCACCTCGATCAGATCGAGCGCGTCGCGGGCAATGTCTTCGCTGATGGCCGCAACGGCGGCCACTTCCTCACCCGCAAAGCGCACTTCGTTGAGGGCCAGCGTGCGGCGCTCTTTGTGGTGTACGCCCCAGGGAACGGCCGAGCTGTTGTGGCCGGTGAGTACCGCGCGCACACCCGGCAGCGCCTGTGCGGCGGTGGTGTCGATGCGCACGATGCGCGCGTGCGGGTAGGGGCTGCGCATGACCTTGCCGTGCAGCATGCCCGGCCACTTGAGGTCGCCGGCATACTGGGCTCGCCCCAGCACCTTGGATCGGGCGCTGACTTGCGCGGTGTCTTTGCCCAGGGTTGAATGACTCATGGCTCTTTGGCTCCCCAGTTTCAGATGCGAATGACTTGACCGTTGATACCGCTGAACAGGCAGCGCAGGTAGGCCAAGGCCACGCGAGTCCCGCTGACGCACTCAAAGCCCGGGAAGGCGGCACACGCCGCTGCGGGCGTTCCCTCGACCAGGCTGGGACTGACGACATTGATCCGCCAGCCCTGGGGCAGCTCGGTGGCAGCGGCGCGCACCCAGCTCTCCAGCGCACCGTTGACCATGCTCAGGGCGGCGCCACCAAGAATGGGCTCGGTGCTGGTCGTGCCTGAAGTCAGGGTGATGGAGCCTGCGGGCTTGAGCACCTCGCGCGCGGCCAAGGCCAGGTTGACTTGACCCATCAGTTTGTCTTGCAAGCCCAGTCCGTAGACCGAAGTCTCCAGGGGCGCTGCAGCCACATCCGACAAGGCCCGGAAATGGGCCCGACCGGCGATTGACACCACGGCGTCGAGCGGCCCGAGTTGGCGCAGGGCCTGCTGCACGGCTTCGGTGTCGGTGAGATCAAGCTGCAATTCGTCGACATCAAGGGGCGCCTCCAGCCCGGCGGTGATCACCGTGTGATCGGCCTTCAAGGCCTGATGCACCCAGCGGCCCACCACGCCCTTGGCGCCCACCAGCAAGATCTTCTTGCTGTTCATGACGACGAATTCTTGTTTTGACCAGGGCTGGCAGCCGGCGCGGCGAACAACTGCCCCGCCACCGCCCAGTCTTGGTGCTGGACATCATGAAACATCACATACACATGGGCCGGGTCGCATTGACAAACCCGGGCCATGGTCTGCGTCATCTCCAGGGCCAGCTGCTGCTTGAGCTCGGGGCTGCGGCCCGCCAGCATCTCTATTCGAACAATGGGCATGGGGGTTTCCTAGGTCAATGACGGGCGGGCCTGTGAGGCCCGCGTGCCTTGGTGTGCGCTGCGATCGAGCGTGTAGTCGGCCAGGTCCAGAGCAGCGGGGCGTCCGGCCAGGCTGTCGGCCAGCAGCTGTGCGCTGCCACAGGCCAGGGTCCATCCGTAGGTGCCGTGTCCGACGCTCAGATAGAGACCGCGTACGGGGGTCGCACCGATGATGGGCGTGCTGTCGGGGGTCATGGGTCGCAGGCCGCTCCAAAAGCTCGCCTGCGACCGAGACACGGGGCCGTAAAGGGCTTCATACTGACCGATGAGTTGGTCACAGCGCTGCTCGTCCACCTTCAAATCGTGACCGACCAGCTCGGCGCCGCCAGCCAGCCGGATGCGCCCACCCATCCGGGCGATGGCCAGCTTGCTGGCCTCGTCAATGATCGCACCGGTTGCGCCTTGGTTGGTTTCCACAGTCAGGGTCACGCTGTAGCCTTTGACCGGCACCACCGGCAGCTTCAGTGCTGGCCTGAGCAGGGCGGTGCTCTGAACGCCGGTGGCAAAGACAAAGGCTTGGGCATCCCAGCGTCTGGTGCCGCATCGCACCGCGCGCAGATGCTTGGCGCTGCGGTCGATCTCCAGCGCATCGATGCGAACGCCCGGCTCGAACTTCAAGCCCCGTTGGATATTCCAGGCCAGCAGGCCTTGCACGAATTGCTCGCAATCGCCGTGAGCGTCGTCCTGGACATACAGGCCGCCCGCCAGCGAAACCGTCGGGCTCAAAAAAGGCTCAAGCGCACGCACCTGATCGGATTCGTACCAGCAGGCATTGATGCCCAGGGCTTGCAGTGCCTCCAGGCGTTGGTCGAGCATTTGCTGTTCTGGCCGTTGCCGCAGGATTTGCAGCACCCCCGAGGCTTGAAAGTCCAAGGCCAGCGCCGTGCGGTCCAAGGTCTTGCGCAACTGGGCCTGGCTGAGCAAGGCCAATCGGACCATGCGTTGACGGTGGTCTGCAAAAATTGGCGCCTTGCAATGGGCAAACAGATCGCGCAGCCAGCGCAACTGGCTCCAGCTCCCGTCGGGGCGCCAGCGGATCGGTGCATCGCGTTTGACCAGGGCAGACAGGATCTGGCGCTTCAGGCCAGGCATGGCCCAGGGGGCGCAAAAACCCGCTGACACAAAGCCGCCATTGGCCTGGCTGGTGCCGCGTGCGGCCGCCGGTGCCGCCTCGAGCAAGACGACCTCGTGCCCCTCGTCGAGCAGGGCATGGGCCGTCGTCACCCCGATGACACCAGCGCCCACCACGACGATGACTTGCCGAGTGCTCATGGGGGCATCCGTGGCGCTGCGCCGCCCGGCCAGCCCTGCCAGCTTGCAGACACGTCAGTCGGCCGTGATCTTCAGATCATTGATGGTCTTGATCAGGCGCGTGTAGTCTTCGGCGTTGACCTTGAAGAGTTGCTCCGGCGCTCCGCCGGCCGGGCGCGCGCCGAAGACCGCCATTTTTTCGATGACGTCGGGCATCTTCAGGATCTCGTTGAGGTGTCCGTTGAGCAGGGCGATGACGGACGAGGGGGTGCCCTTGGGCGCCATGATGCCGTGCCAAGCGCCTTCCTTGACCGTCGGGTAGCCCTGCTCGGCCACGGTGGGCAGCCCTGCAATGAGCGAGGTGCGTTCGGGATCGGTCAGTGCCACCGCAACCAACTTGCCCGCGGCGATGTGTTGGGCCACGGGTCCATAGGTGGTGTAACCGAGCTGCAGCCGCCCGGCCAGCAGTTCCGGGATCATCGGCCCGATGCCGCGATAGGGGATGTGCTGAACATTGATGCCGGCCGCACGGTTGAGCAGTTCTGCGGCGATGTGCATGGGCGAGCCGGCCCCAGGGCTGCCGTAATTCAGGGGCTTGCCGCTCTTGGCTTGCGCCACCAGATCGCGCACCGTGCGTATGCCGGTGTCGGCGTGGGCCACGATCAGCACAGACTGCCAGCCCGTCTGGATGACCGGGTCAAAGCCATTGACCGGGTCGTAGCTGTTGGCCGGGGTCAGTTTGAGCAGGGCGGGCGCGGTGGTGAAGGGGTTGGGCGTGAACAGCAGGGTGTGGCCGTCTGGCCGCGCCTTCAGTGCCATGGTGTTGCCCAGCGTGCCGCCGGCCCCTGGCCGGTTCTCCACGATCACCGACTGCTTGAGTCGTGTGGTCAGCTTTTCTGCGTAGAGCCGTGCCATGGCATCGGTGTCGCCGCCCGGGGGATACGAGACGATCAGCGTGATCGGTCGATCAGGAAAGCTTTGGGCATGACCGAGCGTGGCGGCAGCGGTGGCTGCGGCGCCCAGAGATGCAAGAATGATCTTGCGGCGGTTTTGGTTCATGGCGATCTCCCCTGAGGTGGTGGACTGGTTATGGGTGAATGGGAATCTAAGGGAGCCACTGGTTAGGGAAAAAGGGATAATTTCACTGAGTGAAACTTTTTGAGGGTTAGTCCTAATGGGTGAGCCAGTCGGGGTCAAGTCCATCGGTGCGCTCAGTCGTGGCCTGGCGGTGATGCACGCCGTTGAGGAGTCCTCCGCGCTGACCCTGGCCGAGTTGCATGTGCAAACCGGCATCCCCAAGGCCTCGCTCTTGCGCATTCTCAAGACCCTGATCGAGTCGGGCTGGGTGGTTCGCCATGAACTCGAGCGCCGCTACGCACCGGCGGCGGCGCCCGGCAACGCCGGGGCGGCGGCGCAGTGGCGTGCGCGCCTGTCGGCGCTGGCTGCGCCGATTCGCGTCATGCTGGAAAAGCGGGTGCCTTGGCCGACGGATCTGGCCGTCAGGGACGGTGCGGCCATGCTCATCCTCGATGCCCATCGGCCGATCAACAGTTTGGCGGTCAATTACCGGGTGCTGGGCTTCCGGCCGGCCATGCTGGTGTCTTCATTGGGTCGTTGCTATCTGGCTTTTTGCCCAGAAGAAGAGCGGCGTTCGATTGTGGCCACGCTGTCGCGCAAGCCCAATGAGCAGGATCGATCCGCGCTGCGCAAGGACGCCTTGCAGCGTTTGGTGGCGGCCGGGCGATCGCGGGGCTACTGCACCCGCGATCCATCGGAACTCGGCTCCGATTCGCCCGAGCGGTTTGGTGCCATCTCGGTCCCCGTCTTTGCGGGCCATGCGTTGATTGCATCGCTCAGTTGCTCCTGGCTGCCCAGGGTGATCGACGAGGCCCACATCGTGGCCCATCACCTGACGGCGCTTCGAGATGCAGCCAACCTGATTGGCGAGCGCGCCTTGAGTGCGGGCCTGGTGCCCTCGGCGCGATATGCATGAAAACCCCCCTGGCTCTGTGTCACCCGGCGGCTATGATGATCAGGTTTGAGTCTCGTTTCTTGAAAACTCTACTTGCGATCTGGAGGTCCACATGAATTTGGCTAAGGGTTCTCGCCGACTGGCTTTGGTGGCTGGTGGGCTGGCTTGTGTGAGTGTGCTTGCAGGCAGCGCTTGGGCCCAGGCCTTCCCCAGCAAACAAGTGACCCTGGTGGTGCCATTCCCACCTGGCGGCGGCCCCGACGTGGCCGCCCGCCTCATCGCCGAAAAGCTGGCCCCGCGCCTGGGGCAGCCGGTGGTGGTGGAGAACCGGCCTGGCGCTGGTGCATTGCTGGGCGCGAGTTTTGTGGCCAAAGCCGCGCCCGATGGCCATACCCTGCTGCTGACCCCGAACACCATGGCGATCTCCCCGCATGTGCTGCCTCCGGGTGCAGGCGGTGGTGTTGACGTTAACAAAGACCTGCTGCCGGTGATCGCGCCGGCCACCACGCCGCTGGTGCTGGTGGCCAGCCCCTCCTTGGGCGTGAACAACCTCAAGGGCCTGCTCGAGCAAGCCCGCAAGGGTGGCTTGGCCTACGGCAGCCCGGGCAACGGCTCGCCCATGCACTTTGCGGGCGAGATGCTCAAGCGCTCGGCGGGTGTGGACCTGCTGCACGTGCCCTACAAAGGCGTGGCCCCCTCGCTCAATGCGGCCCTGGCTGGCGAGGTCAAACTGCTCTACACCGGTGTGGGTGGTGCCTTGCAGCACATCAAGGCCGGCAAATTGGTGCCGCTGGCGCTGACGGAAAAATCGCGCTCTAGCTTGCTGCCCGATGTGCCCACCGCCACCGAGCAAGGCGTGGGTCAGGTCGAGGTCAATGCCTGGTATGGCGTATTTGCGCCGGCGGCGACCCCGGCTGCGGTGGTGCAGCGCATCAACCAGGAGATCAATGCCGTCATCAAGCTGCCCGATGTGCGCGAACGCCTGCTGGGCGCTGGCGTCGAGCCCCTGGGCGGCACGCCGCAGGTGCTGGCCGACTTCATGAAGGCCGACACCCAGCGCTACGGTCAGCTCGCCCGCGAATTGGGTGTCAAAGCCGATTGAGTGCGGGGGGCCTTGTGCCTGGGCCCTCCACCCCTGATCGGTCGTCGGGCGGCGGCTTGAACGGCGCCGCTGGTCGGGGCGATTCACGCCCCAACTTCGTGCTCTTCATCACCGACCAGCACCGGGCTGATCACCTGGGCTGCTACGGCAATGCCATTTTGCGCACGCCGCACATCGATGCGCTGGCCCGGCAAGCTCAGCGCTTCGAACAGTGCCATGTGGCCACGCCGATTTGCCAGCCCAACCGGGCCAGCCTGATGACCGCGCGCCTGCCCAGCGTGCATGGGGTGCAGATGAATGGGCGGGAGCTGTCTTTGGGGGAGACCACCTTCGTCGATGTGCTGCGCCGCGCAGGCTGGCGCACAGCCTTGGTGGGCAAGGCGCATTTGCAGAACATCACTGCCGTGCCGCCGCCTTGGCCCGCTGCTGGTCAGCGTCGTCCGCATGACGCCCTGCAGCGTTTCCCCGGCCGCTATGGGCAGGAGGTGGGCAGCGCCTGGGCGCAGGACGATAACTTCGACCTGGACCTGCCCTATTACGGCTTCGAGCAGGTGCAGCTGAGCATAGGCCATGGCGACGAGCAGCAAGGCCACTGGCGCCGTTGGCTGCGTCGGCAGACCGCCGAGGCCGAGCAGCTGATGGGGCCCACGCATGCCTTGCCGACCCCGCCGCTGGCCCTGGGGCGGCTGGGTCAGGCTTGGCGCACCCGCTTGCCCGAGGAGCTGCATCCAACCGCCTGGATTGCCGAGCAAAGCTGCGAGCAGCTGGCCCGCTTTGCTGCGGCGCGCGAGCCTTTCTTTTTGCAGTGTTCCTTCCCCGATCCGCACCACCCCTTCACGCCGCCGGGGTCTTACTGGGGTTTGTACGACCCGGCCGACGTGTGTTTGCCCGAGAGCTTTGCCGCCGCCTTGTACGACCCGCCCCCGGCGATCGATGCACTGCGCCGCCAGCGCGCGCGCAGCCCCGACTTTCGCCCCGGCCACGCCGCGTTTGCCGCCAGCGAGCAAGAGGTGCGGGAGGCGACCGCGCTCAACTACGGCAGCATTGCTTTTATCGATACCGCCATCGGCCGCGTGATGGCCCAGCTGCAGCGGCTCGGTCTGGACGACAACACCGTGGTGTTGATGACCAGCGACCATGGCGAGTTGCTCGGCGATCGTGGCCTGATGTTCAAGGGCGGGCTGCACTACACCAGCATGACCCGCGTCCCCCTGATCTGGCGCGACACCGCCGGTGCGCGCCAAGGTGCGCTGTGCCATGACTTGGCTCAGACCCTGGATCTCGCGCCGACCATCCTGGCGCGGGCAGGCTTGCCGCCGGTCAACGGCATGCAGGGCCGCAACCTGCTGGGTCAGCACGAAGCACGGCAGGGCCTGATCATTGAGGAAGAAAGCCAGCGCGCAGATTTCGGGCTGGACCGGCGGCTGCGCATGCGCACCTGGCGCACAGACCGCTACCGCCTGACGCTCTACGACGGTCAGAGCTGGGGCGAGCTTTACGATTTGGCCGCCGACCCCCTGGAGTTGCGCAATTTATGGTCTGACCCGGCAGCCAGAAATTTGCGTGGTGAATTGAGCGAACAACTGCTGCGGGCCATGATCGCTGCCAGCGACGACAGCCCCTATCCCAGCGCATCGGCCTGAGACGAGCGCTGTCCTGGAGGAACGCAGCCTTGTGGGAACGCAGCCTTGTGGGAGCGCCGCCTTGTGGGAGCGCAGCCTTGTGGGAGCGCCGCCCTCGGCGCGATGCGGCTTTTGATGAACCGCCGCATCGCTGCGAGGGCGCAGCTCCTACACCCTTCCAACCAGGTGCGCTGGGACTGTGTGGGAGCGCCGCCTTGTGGGAGCGCCGCCCTCGGCGCGATGCGGCCTGCGCTCGGGGCTCGGCGGTCGATCCACCGCCGCATCGCTGCGAGGGCGCAGCTCCTACACCCTTCCAACCAGGTGCGCTGGGACTGTGTGGGAGCGCAGCCTTGTGGGAGCGCCGCCCCGGCGCGATCGGTCTCAGAGGTCGAGGACCAGCCGCTCGCTCTTGCAGCCGGAGACGCAGACCATCATGACCTTGTTGTCGGCCTGCTCGGCTGGGGTGAGCACCATGTCGCGGTGGTCGACCTGACCTTCGAGGACCCGGGTTTCGCAGGAGCCGCAAATGCCTTCCTCGCAGCTCCAGGGCACGTCGATCTTGAGTTCGATCAGCTTGTTATGCAGGGTCTTGCCGGCCGGCACTTCAAAGGTGATGCCGCTTTGGCGCAGCTCGACGCTGTAGCTGCTGCGGGCGTCGCTGGCAGCCTCGACCGGCTTGGCGCTAAAGCGCTCCAGGTGCGCATGACTCAGGCCCAGGGCCTGGCAATCGGCCTCGAAGGCGTCGAGCATGGGCGTGGGGCCGCAGGCGTAGTAGTGGGTGTCCTGCGCACGGCGGGCAGACAGCAGCGCGCGCAAATCGGGCGGGCCGCCCGCTTCGTTATCGAAGTGCCAATGTACTTTGGCACCCAGCTCTTGCAGCACATCGGCGAAGGCGGCGGCAGCGCGGTTGCGGGCGAAATAGAGCACTTCGTAGGAGCGGCCCAGGCTGCTGAGCCTTCTTGCCATGCACAGCAGCGGCGTGATACCGATGCCGCCGGCCACCAGCACGCTGTGGGCCGCGTCCTCGACCAGCGGGAAGTGGTTGCGCGGCGCGCTGATGGTCAGCGCCATGCCGACCCGCAGCAGGTCGTGCACCGCCCGCGAGCCACCGCGGCTGGCTTTGTCTTTGAGCACGCCGATCACATAGCGCTGGCTGTCGCTGGCCGGGTTGCACAGTGAATAGCTGCGCACCAGGCCGCCGGGCAGGTGCAGATCGATGTGAGCGCCGGGCGTGAAAGCCGGCCAGACGGTGCCAGCGGCCGGGCGCAGTTCCACGCTGATGATGTCCTGGGCTTCGTGGCGCAGCGTGTGCACCCACGCTTGTAATGTGTCTTTGGTGGTCATGCTGTAGGAGCGGGTCAAAAAAAGCAGGGCCGCGCGTGGCGCGGCCCGGGCCGTGATCTTAAAGCCTGCGGGCTTGCCTTCAGGTGGCGGCCAGGCGCTCGACTTGTTGCTCGGCCAGGCGGCGCAGGTGGCGGCGCAGGCGCACGATGCCCATGTCATGGGCGTACAGGTGTTCGCGCTGGTTGGCATCGGGCTCCATGTTCTCCACTGCCACCCGGTCTTGCTCCAGCACATTCCAGTGGCGCTGCTCAAGCCGGTTCTTGTAGAGAAAACGCCAGGTATCGCGCTGCCAGTCGCTCACCTTCCGGCAGCGCCAGTGAAACACGCCTGCGGTGCGCGCATCAATCGGCGTGTAGCTGCCGATGATGCTGAAGTTGCCGCCCGGCCCTCCCGTCTTGGGGTAGGGGATCTCCAGCCGCATGATGTGTATGCCGCTGTCCATCCATTCGGTCCAGTCGAAGTTGACGTCGCGCTGGCCTTTTTTCTCAAAGATAAAGCCCTGGGGCAACTCCCGAATCTGAAACTCGGCCGTCATGTCGCCTTCGGCCATGGTGTGCGACTGCTTGTGCAGGTAGGCGCCGTGCATCGGGTCCATCACGTTGTCGATCACGTAGCGGTAGTCGCAGCCCCATTCGGTGTAGCACAGGAAGGACGACCATTCGGGCGACGTCAGTTGCTCGGGCAGTTGCAGGGGGGGCGCTTCGCTCAAGGCCGGGTCCTTGGCATTGAACAAAAAGATAGCGCCATTGCTCTCAGCGGTGTGGAACATGCGGGCGGCACGCGAGCCCTCGAGCTTGCAGCCGGGGCTGCCGGGCACCTTCATCACCGTGCCGTCGCAGCGCACCTGCACCCCGTGGTAAGCGCAGGCCAGGCGGTCACCCAAATTCACCCCGAGCGACAGTGGCGCGCCGCGGTGCGGGCAGTGGTCTTCCAGGGCGTGGACCTTGCCGCTGGCGTCGCGCCACAGCGCGATCTTGTAGCCCAGGCGGCGCAGTGAGACCGGGCTGCTTTGCACAAAGCCCGAAGGGCAGATTGGGAACCACAGGTCCTTCAGGCCGACAGCCAGCGCGGCGTCTATCGGGTCGGCCTGGGCGGTCATGAGATCGTTTTTCATCGCTTCACTCTCCTTGCTCGCTTCAAGCGCTCAGGCGCGCCATTTCCTGCTGGTAGCTCTGGGCGGTCCAGGGCTGGCCGTCGGGGCCGACCTGGCCCGAGGCGTTGAGGTAACGGACCAGGTCTTCAAGTTCATGAATGCCCGCGGCGAAGGCACGCTCGATCGCGTCGCCCAGCAGGTTTTCATAGGCGGTGGGCGCCGCGCTGCGGCTTTGGTGGGTCTCGTTGTAAAGCGTGGCCATGGCAAATTTCCAATTCAGGTCTTGGGCTTGTCGGTCATGAAGCGCCCGCTGGGCGCTTCAGCGTCTTTCTGGCGACGGGTGTGGCCGTCGATGCCGCCCTTGACCGCCCATTCTGCAAACGCAGTGGGGCCGGGTGTGAATTCACGCGGCTGCCAGGCCTCGGTCAGCTCGTCCTCGTCGGTGTAGTACTCGACCAGCGCGCCTGCCGGGCTCACCACGTACCAGAACAGGGCCGATGAAATCGGGTGCCGGCCCGGGCCCAGTTCGGTTTGCCAGCCCTGGCGAGACATGTGCAGCCCACCGCCGATCACCTCATGCAAATCGCGCACAGTGAAGGCCACATGGTTCAGGCCTTGCCGGGGCTCGGGCGGCTGCAGGAGAAACAGGTCATGGTGGCCGCCGCGCGCCGCGCAGCGCAGGAAGTGGCCACGGCCGGGGTAGCGGTCGGAGATCACGAAGCCCAGCACCTCTTCGTAAAAACGCGAGGTGGCGGCCAGGTCGCGGGTGAACAGCACCACATGGCCCACTTCGACCGGCTGGGCGCGGTCGTAAGCGGGCGCAGCCTGGTCGATGCGTGGCCTGTGGCTCCAGGTATTGGTGCTGGCGCAAGGCAGCTCGAGCGCCTTCTTGCGGGTGACTTGAACGCCGACCGACAGTCCCATCGGGTCCTGGCACAGCACCCGGCCGGCCTGCTCTTGCCAGCCCGGCGCGCTGCGCATGCGCTCAGACCACTGCGCCAGCTCGGTCGGGCCCGCCACCGACCAAATCACCTGGCGCAAGGTGGGATCGTCTTCCAGGCCGGGCGGCAGGCCCGGGCGGTCGGGATGGGCGACGACCACCCGGCAACCGTTGAGCGATTCGAACACCAGCTCCTGCGCCGACTCCTGCACCAGGCTCAAGCCCCAGTCGGTGAAAAAGCGGCGGCAGCTTGGCAGATCGGCCGCGCTGAGGGTGATTTCGTCTATGCCTTGGATGCTCATGGCTGGATCAGATTTGATTTTTGCGTTTTATAGGTAAAACTTAGTTTCTTCACAGAAACAAACCGATGATGCTCGGAAGCCTTTCAAAGGTCAAGAGAGTTTGCCATTGCAAAGAGTGTTTGCGCTGTTCGATTGGTCAGGAAAACGCGTTGCACAATGCGGTGCATGGATTCAGTCAACAAGCGCGGTGCCAGTGACCGTGAGCTCGGTCGGGAAGCCGGCATATCTCCCGATGACCATCAAGCCATCCGGCTGTGGCTGCGTTTGCTGGCCTGCAGTACGCAGATCGAGCAGTCCATCCGAACCCTGCTGCGTTCGCAATTTGGCACCACCTTGCCGCGCTTTGACTATCTGGCCCAGCTCAGCCGCCATCCTCAGGGCCTGCGCATGAGCGCTTTGTCGAGCCACCTGATGGTCACCGGCGCCAATGTCACCGGCCTGACCGACCAATTGGTGAGCG
>JBILDR010000074.1:0-15283 GCA_044352515.1 Polaromonas sp. | reverse complement strand
CCGATCTGGGCACCTGAGGTGGCGTGCAGGTTCGAGCGCGGCTGCCAGGCCTTGCAGCCGTGAGCGCGCACGCCGGTGGCGGTCTCCTCGACCTCGTACGGCTCGATTTCGGGACGCTGCAGGTCGCCGAGCCAGCCGTCATGGACAAAGCCGAAGTGGGCCATGTCCAGGAAATTTTCGACCACCCGCGGCGCACTGGTGGCCACGTCGTAGGGCCCGCAGTTGACTTGGCGCAAGCCGGCGTGCTCGCCGCAAAAATCGGGCAGCGGCGCGCCGGCGGCCTGCGGGGTCTGCAGCCGCACCCAAATCAGTCCGTAGCGCTCGCACGCTTCGTGGCGTGGGGCGCAGTGGGTCGGCGGGGGCTTGAAGTCGGGCAGGGCGGGCACGCGCTGGCATAGGCCCTGGGCATCGAACTGCCAGCCGTGGTAGGCGCATTGCAGCGTGTTGCCCTGCACGCGCCCGAGCGACAGGCGGGCGCCGCGGTGCGGGCAGCGATCGGGCCAGGCCTGCACCGGCCCGCTGTGGGGGCGCCACAGCACGAGTTCCTGATCGAGTAGCCGGACTGCAAGGGGCGCAGTGCCCAGATCTTCCCGCAGGGCCACCGGATGCCACAAGGTTTTTTCAATCATCTGCGAATCATCGCTGAAAAAAAGACGTAAAAAAAGCTGCCCTGAGGCAGCTTTTTTTCGGTGAGTGCAGGCTTATTTGCCAGCAGGCACTTTGCCTTCGACGCCCTTGACATAAAAGTCGACCTTGTCCAGCCAAGCCTGATCGGCCTTCTGGTCTTTGGCCAGTCGCTCTTTGCCAGTGTTGTCGACCACGGGGCCGGTGAAGGGGCTGAAGCTGCCGTCCTTGAGGCCGGCCTTGATCTCATCGACGCGCTTCTTGGCATCGTCAGGCACCACGTCGGCGATCTTGATCAGATCGTTCAGGCCTTCCTTGACGCCCCAGACCGTGCGCTCGGTCTTCCAGGAGCCAGCCTTGACCTCCTCGATGGCCTTGATGTAGTAGGGCGCCCAGTTGACGATGGCCGAGCCCAGGTGGGCCTTGGGGCCAAAGCTGCTCATGTCGCTGTCCCAGCCGAAAGCGTACTTGCCGTTCTTCTCGGCCGTTTGCAGCACGGCGGTGGAGTCGGTGTTTTGCAACAGCACGTCGGCCTTCTGGTTGATCAGGCTTTGCGCCGCTTCGCTCTCCTTGCCCGGGTCATACCAGGTGTTGACCCACACCACCTTGGTTTTGATCTTGGGGTTAACGCTTTGCGCGCCCAGGGTGAAGGCGTTGATGTTGCGCAGCACCTCGGCGATCGGGAAGGAGCCCACGAAGCCCAGGACGTTGGTCTTGGTCATCTTGCCCGCGATCACGCCGGCCATGTAGGTGTCTTGGTAGAAGCTGGCGTCGTAGATGCGCATGTTGGGCGCGGTCTTATAGCCAGTGGCGTGCTCAAACTTCACATCGGGGAAATCGGCCGCCACCTTCAACATGGCTTCCATGTAGCCGAACGAAGTAGCAAAAATGATCTTGTTGCCTTGTTGCGCCAGGTCCCGAATCACTCGCTCGGCGTCCGCGCCCTCAGGCACTTTTTCAATGAAGGTGGTCTTGACGGCATCACCAAACTTGGCTTCGACCGCCTTGCGACCCTGGTCGTGTGCAAAAGACCAGCCGGCATCGCCGACCGGGCCGACGTAAATCCAGGCCGCCTTCAGCGGTTCGGGCTTGGCCGCTGCAGGTGCAGCGGCCTTGGGCTCTTCTTTTTTGCCGCAGCCAACCAAAACCGCGGCAGCTACGGTGCTCAGGGCCGCCAGCTTCAGAATGGAGCGCTTGGACACAAGGGTCATGTCTATTCCTTCAGGGTGTAAAAAAGGGGTGAAAAGGCAAGGGCGGATTATTAACCGGGATGAAAGGGCTTGCCCAGAGAGGCAGGCATGTTGACCCGGATCCATGTAGGGTTGCGAGAGATCAGCACCAGCACCACGATGGTGGCCACATAGGGCAGGGCGGTCAGCCACTCACTGGCGATCTGCACCCCCGCGCTTTGCAGGTGAAACTGGAGCATGGTCAAGCCTCCGAACAGGTAGGCACCAAGCAATACCCGGGCCGGCCGCCAGGTGGCAAAGGTGGTCAGGGCCAGCGCGATCCAGCCGCGCCCGGCGACCATGCCCTCAACCCACAGGGGCGTGTAGATCACCGACAGATAGGCGCCGGCCAGACCACACAGGGCGCCACCGGCCATCACGGCGAGCAGGCGGATGCCGCGCACCGGATAGCCCAGGGCATGCGCCGAATGGGGGGATTCGCCAACCGCGCGCAGCACCAAGCCGGTGCGGGTTCGATAGAGCAGCCAGACCAGTGCCAGGGCCATGGCGATGGTCAGGTACACCACCGGGTGCTGGCGAAACAGCGCGGGGCCCAGCCAGGCCATGTCACCCAGAATCGGCCAGCTGAAGGACAGGCGCTCGGGCAGCTTTTCCTGGGTGTAGGCGATGCCCACGAAGGCGGAAAAGCCGACGCCGAACAGGCTCAGCGCCAAGCCGGTGGCGTACTGGTTGGTGCCCAGCCAGATCACCAGCACACCAAAGACCGCCGCCAGCGCGGCACCGGCGGCCATGCCCGCGGCAAAGCCGGCCAGATCGCTGCCGGTGTGGACCACGGCGGCAAAGCCGGCGATGGCCGCGCACAGCATCATGCCCTCGGCGCCGAGATTGACCACACCGGCCTTCTCATTGATCAGCAGACCCAAGGCGGCCAGGGCCAGCACGGTGCCGGCGTTGAGCGTGGCCGCCAGCAGCAGCGCATAGGTGTCCATCAACGGCCCCCTTTCGGCATCCAGCGCAGGCGGTAGGCCACCAGCGTGTCGCAGGCCAGCAGGCAAAATAGCAGCAGGCCCTGGAAGACGCCGGTGATCGAGCGCGGCAGGCCCATGCGCGATTGGGCCAGCTCGCCGCCGATGTAGAACATGCTCATCAAGATCGCCGACAGCACCATGCCGCCCGGATGTAGGCGACCGACGAAGGCAACAATGATGGCGGCAAAGCCATAGCCTGCGGGCACGTAGGGGGTGAGCTGACCGATCGGTCCGGCCACTTCCAGGGCGCCGGCCAGGCCCGCTGTGCCACCGGAGACCAGCAGGGCGACCCACAGCGCGCGCCGCGAGGAAAAACCGGCGTAGCGCGCTGCAGCCGGTGCCAGGCCGCCCACTTGCTGGGCAAAGCCCGCCCGTGTGCGAAACAGGTAGATCCACAGCACCACCGCCCCGGCCAGAGCCAGCATCACGCCGATATTGGCGCGCGAGCCGCTCATGAGTCGTGGGATTTTGGTGACGGACTCGAAGGTCTTGCTTTGCGGAAAGTTAAAGCCCGCCGGGTCTTTCCAGGGGCCATGCACCATATAGGTCAGCACCATGATGGCCACGTAGACCAGCATCAGGCTGACCAGGATTTCGTTGGCATTGAAGCGGTCACGCAGCAGCGCCGTGAGGCCCGCCCAGGCCATGCCGCCGAGCACGCCGGCCAGCAGCAGTGCCGGCACGATCCAGCCGCCGGTGTCCTTGGCGGCCAGCAAGGCGACGCCCCCGGCGCAGACCGCGCCGATAACGAATTGCCCCTCGGCGCCGATGTTCCACACGTTGGAGCGAAAGCACAGCGACAGCCCCAGCGCAATGAGCAGCAGCGGCGTGGCCTTGACCATCAGCTCGCCGATCGCGTATTTGGACTTCAGCGGCTCCCAGAAGAACATCTGCAGCGCCCGCACCGGGTCCTTGTCGAGGGCCAAAAAGATCAGCACGCCCAGGCCCACGGTCAGGGCGATAGCCAGCAGCGGCGAGGCATAAGTCCACAGGCGCGAGGCGCCAGGGCGCGGCTCAAGCCTGAGCATGATGACCCTCCGCTGCGGCCTCGGGCCAGAGCCCGCTCATCCATTCGCCGATGAGCTCGACGCTGGCCTGATCGCGCGCGATCCCTGGCGACAGCCGCCCTTTGGCGATCACATGCAGGCGGTCACAGATTTCGAACAATTCGTCGAGCTCCTCGCTGACCACCAGCACCGCGCAGCCCGCATCGGCCAAGGCCAGGATCTCACCGCGGATTTGCGCCGCCGCACCGACGTCCACGCCCCAGGTGGGCTGGGAGACGATCAGCATTTTGGGCCGGGCCTCGATCTCACGCCCGACGATGAACTTTTGCAAGTTGCCCCCAGACAGCGACTGCGCCAGTGCCTGTGGCCCGCCGGCCTTGACCCGAAAGCGCTCGATCAGTCCGCGTGCCTGCTCGGCCAGCGCGCCGGTGCGGATCCAGCCGGCCATACCGAGCGATTCGCTGCGGGTCAGCAGCAGGTTGTGGGCCAGGCTCATCGAAGGCACCGCGCCGCGTCCCAGTCTTTCCTCGGGCACAAAATGCAGGCCCAGCCGGCGCCGTCCGCCCGGGCCCATGCCGGCAATGTCCTGGCCATGTAGCAGCAACTGCCCACCTGCCTCGGGGGCGCGTGCGTCTTCGCCCGACAGCGCCCACATCAGCTCACGCTGGCCGTTGCCCGACACCCCGGCGATGCCCACCACCTCGCCGCCGCGCACCTGCAGGCTGACTCGGTCAAGGTCGACGCCAAAGGGCTCGGCCTTGGGCAGACTGAGCCCGCGCACCGACAGTACCGGCGCTGTGGGCTGGCGCTGGTGCACCTGCAGCGGCGGCGGCTCGGCGCCTATCATCATCCGGCTGAGCGAGGCGTTCGATTCCTCGCGTGGGTCGCACACCCCGGTGACCCGTCCGCCGCGCAGCACGGTGCAGGCCGTGCACAGCGCGCGGATCTCATGCAATTTGTGGCTGATGTAGAGCAGGCTGCAACCCTGGCTGACCAAGAGGCGCAGCACTTCGAACAATTTATCGACTGCTTGCGGCGTCAGCACCGACGTGGGCTCATCGAGGATCAGCAGCTGCGGCTCGCCCAGCAGGGCGCGGATGATCTCTACCCGCTGCATTTCGCCCACGCTCAGGGTGTGCACCGGCCGCTCGGGCTCGATCTCCAGGCCATATTCGCTGGCCTTGCTGCGTATGCGCTGCGCCACTTCGGGCAGCGAGAGCGATTTGTCCAGGCCCAGCCAGACGTTTTCGGCCACCGTCAGCGTGTCGAACAGGCTGAAATGCTGGAACACCATGCTGATGCCCAGGGCGCGCGCCTGCTGCGGGTTGCGGATCTGGACCGGCTGTCCGTTAAAGCGGATCTGCCCCTCGTCGGGCTTGACCGCGCCGTAGACGATCTTCATCAGGGTGGACTTGCCGGCGCCGTTTTCGCCGAGCACGGCATGGGCTTGGCCAGGCAGTACCTGCAGATCAATCCGGTCATTGGCCAGCACCGCAGGGTAGCGTTTGGTGATGCCTCGCAAGGCCAGGCGCGGCGCGGCGGGGTCGGTGGCAGCAGAGGCACTCATCGGGTCATCCTTGGGTCGGTGCTCAGGGCAGGCTGGCACGGGCATCCGGCCGCAGCGCAAGCGCCACTGCGCGAACCTGATCGCGCAGCCATCGCGATGCTGCTGAAGCATGGCTGCGCTCATGCCAGAGCTGGTAGTACATCATGCGCGGGAAAGTCACAGGGCAGGGCAGGATTTTCAGGGGCAGGCCCTGTGTAAAACGTTCGCAGTATTGGCGGCCAGTGGTCAGCACCAGCAGGCTGGAAGCCACCATGGACGGTATCAGTCCAAAGTGCGGGCACCGCACCGCGATATGCCGCGCCATCCCCAGAGAGGCCAGGTGTTCGTCGATGAAGCCTTTGGCGCCCGGGTGGGTGGGCGTCGGGGCCACATGCTCGGCCTCGAGCCAGCTTTGCTCCGACCAGGGGCGGCGTGCCGCCGGATGTTTGCTCGAGACCAGGCAGACCACCTCGTCGCCAAACAGCCGGCCCATGTGCAGCTCGTCGGGCGGGCGGGCCCAGTTACCAATCACGATATCGACCTTGCCCTGGGCCAGATGCGCCCGGTAGTCGCCGTCTTCGGACAGGCCGCGCAGGTCAATCCCGGTTTGCGGCGCCTGGCTTTTGATGCGCGCCACCAACTGCGGCAGAAATTGCGGGTCGAGGTAGTCGCTGGCGGCCAAGCGGAAGACTTCTGTGCTGCTGGCCGGGTCAAAGCCGCGGGCATTGCGAAACAGGCTCTGCGCCTCGCGCAAAATGCTGGCCGCCGGCTCGACCATGCGCAGGCCTGTGTCGGTCGGCACCATACCCGAGCCCGAGCGCACCAGCAGCGCATCGCCGGAGAGCTCGCGCAACCGGCGCAGCGCGGCACTGACGGCAGGCTGGTGCATGCCCAGGCGCAACGCTGCCTTGGAAACACTGCGTTCTGTCAGCACGGTATGCAAGATCCTGATGAGATGAAGATCGATCTTGTCGAAAACGGTCTGCTCTGTCATATCGGTCGGGGCATGCTGGAGATACGGGGAACCATATGATCGCGTTCTATATACCCTCTAAGCTCGCGCGCATGACTGAGTTGCCACCGATCAGGACCCTTCGATTTTTCAGGCGCGGCCAGAGCGTCGCGCTCAGCAATGTACCACCTGAGCGCACGCTGCTTGAGCTGCTGCGCGAGGACTTGGGCCAGTGCGGTACCAAGGAGGGCTGTGGTGAGGGCGACTGCGGCGCCTGCACTGTGGTTCTAGGTGAACCGGGTGAGGATGGGCTGCGTCTGCGGGCCATCAACAGCTGCATACGCTTGGCCCATTCCATTGACGGTCTGGCCTTGTGGACGGTCGAAGACCTGTGCGCCGATAGCCTGCTTGGCGTGCCCGCTGGTCAGTTACATCCAGTCCAGCAGGCCCTGCTCGACAGCCATGCCAGCCAGTGCGGCTTTTGCACGCCTGGCTTTGTGATGAGCTTGTTTGCCTTGTATGAGGAACACGGTCCATCGAATGCGGCCCTCAGCCGGGAGCAGGCGCAGCGCGCGCTGTCGGGCAACCTGTGTCGCTGCACCGGCTACCGGCCGATTTTGGAAGCGGCCGAGCAGATGCACACCTTGGCGCCGGTTCCGCTGGATCGTCAGGCAGTGCTGGCCGGCCTGGCCAGTTTGCCGCCCCAGCCGCCTGCGCAGGGCGCATACTTACAGCCGACCCAGCTTGAAGAGTTGCTGCGCTTGCGCGCAGCCCATCCGCAGGCGCAGCTGGTGGCCGGCTGCACCGATGTGGGGCTGTGGGTGACCAAGCAGCACCGCCGCTTTGAGCAGGTGCTGGACCTGACCCGAGTGGCTGAGCTGGCCCGCCTGCGCAAGATCGGCGAGCGCCTGCGCATCGGTGCGGCGGTCCGGCTCGAAGACGCCTATGCCGCCCTGTGTAGCCATTGGCCCGAGCTCCAGACTTTCGCGGGACGTTTTGCGGGCCTACCAGTTCGCAACTCCGGCACTCTGGGCGGCAATGTGGCCAACGGCTCGCCCATTGGCGACTCCATGCCCCTGCTGATCGCCTTGGGTGCCAGCGTGGTGCTGGCCAGTGTGCGTGGTGACCGGCAGATGCCGCTGGAAGACTTCTACAGCGGCTACCGCAAAAACCATCTGGCCGCCGATGAGATCCTCGCCTATATCGACGTTCCCCTGCCGGCTGCTGGGGACGAACAGTGGCTGCGGGTCGACAAGATCTCCAAGCGTTTTGACGATGACATCTCTGCCGTCTGCCTGGCGGTGCGTCTGCAGCTCCATGGCGGGCAGGTCGCCGATGTATCGATAGGTGCAGGCGGAGTAGCGGCCACGCCGGTGCGCGCGCGGCGCACCGAAGCGGCGCTGCGCGCTCAGCCCTGGAACGAGCAGACCCTTGCCCGGGCCATCGAGGTGCTGCGGCAGGAGTTTGAGCCCATCTCTGATATGCGCGCCTCGGCAGGCTACCGCCGCCAGGTCTTGGGCAGCTTGTTGCAGCGCCTGTGGCTGCAAACCCAGGGCCACAGCGGCCTGAGCCTGGAAGCGTTCGAGCCGGGAGTGTTGGCATGAACGCGCCGCTGCACAGTGCCGCTGGCAACTCGCATGCCCATGAGAGCGCTCGCGCCCAGGTGCAGGGCGCGGCGCCCTATGTGGACGACATTGCCGAACTCAAGGGCACGCTCTACGCCGCGCCGGTGACCTCCAGTGTGGCCCATGGCCGGCTGCGCGGTATCGACGGCAGCGCCGCGCTCGCCCTGCCCGGCGTGGTGGGCCTGGTGCTGGCCACCGATATCGCCGGTGATCCGCTGTTTGCCACCTATGCCCACGACGAGCCGATCCTGGCGCAGAGCAAGGTCGAGCATGTCGGTCAGGTGGTGGCGCTGGTGGTAGCCACCAGCGTGATGCTGGCGCGCCGTGCGGCGCGCCAGGTCCGGCTCGACATCGAGCCCCTGCCTGCCATCTTGAGCGTGCGGCAGGCGCTGGCCGAAGGTAGCCAGGTGCTGCCGCCGGTGACGGTGCGCCGCGGCCAGCCCGAGGCGACGATCGCCAGCGCTGCCCATCGCCTGAGCGGCAGCCTGGAGGTGGGGGGGCAGGAGCATTTCTACCTTGAAGGCCAGGTGGCTTATGCCATCCCTCAGGAGCAGGGCCAGTGGCTGGTGCACTCGAGCACCCAGCATCCGGGCGAGGTGCAGCACTGGATCGCGCACGCCTTGGGGCTGGAGAGCCACCGCATCACAGTGCAGTGCCGTCGCATGGGCGGCGGCTTCGGCGGCAAGGAAACCCAGGCGGGCCATATGGCGGTCTGGGCCTGCCTGGCGGCGCGCAAGTTCTCGCGGCCGGTCAAGCTGCGGCTCGATCGCGACGATGATTTCATCATCACCGGCAAGCGCCACCCCTTTGAGTACGACTACACCGTCGGCTTTGATGCCGGCGGACTGATCACCGGCCTGCAGCTGATGATGGCGGCCAACTGCGGCTTTTCAGCCGACCTGAGCGGGCCGGTGGCCGACCGTGCCATCTTTCACGCCGACAACGCGTATTTCCTGTCCGACGTAGAGATCGTCTCGCACCGCTGCAAGACCCATCTGCAAAGCCAGACCGCGTTTCGCGGCTTCGGCGGGCCGCAGGGCATGATCGTCATCGAGGCCATCATCGGCGACATCGCCCGCCGCCTCGGTCTGGACCCCTTGGCGGTGCGGCGGCGCAATTTTTATGGCATCGGCAGCCGCGATGTGACGCACTACCAGATGAAGGTCGAGGACAACATCCTCGAACCCTTGGTCGAGGCGCTGGCGCGCAGCAGCGACTATGCGCGCCGGCGTGCCGAGCTGCAGCGCTTTAACGAGGGCAGCCAACTTATTAAGCGCGGCATGGCGCTGACGCCGGTCAAGTTCGGCATCTCCTTTACCGCCACCTTGTTCAACCAGGCTGGCGCCCTGGTGCATGTCTATACCGACGGCAGTGTGCAGGTCAACCATGGCGGCACCGAGATGGGTCAGGGCCTGCACACCAAGGTGGCCCAGGTGGTGGCCGACGAGCTGGGTGTGCCCTTGGCTCGCGTGCTGGTCACCGCCAGTGATACCAGCAAAGTACCCAATGCATCAGCCACGGCGGCCTCTGCCGGCACCGACCTCAATGCCCGCGCCGCCCAATATGCGGCCGCCCAGGTGCGCTCTAGCCTGGCCCAGTTCGTCGCCGGGCTTGACGGCTGTGGCGCCGGCGCGGTGCAGTTTGCCCGCGGGCGGGTCAGCTCGCCCAAGCAGGAGCGCGACTTTGACGAAGTGGTGCGCCTAGCCTATGCCAACCGCATACAGCTGTGGAGCGATGGCTTTTACCGTACCCCCAAAATTCACTACGACAAGACCACGCTCACCGGTCGGCCCTTCTACTACTTCGCCTACGGCGCGGCCTGCACCGAGGTGGCCATTGACACCCTGACCGGCGAGAGCCGGGTGCTCAAGGTCGACATCCTGCACGACGTGGGTCAGAGCATCAACCCGGCCATAGACCGCGGCCAGGTCGAAGGCGGCTTTGTGCAGGGCATGGGCTGGCTGACCACCGAACAACTGGTGTGGGGCGATCAAGGGCAATTGCGCACCCACGCGCCGAGCACTTACAAGATCCCGGCCACTGGCGACATTCCGGCCCACTTCAAGGTCGACTTCTGGCCCGAGCCCAACCGCGAGGACAACGTGTACGGCTCCAAGGCGGTGGGCGAACCGCCCTTCATGCTGGCCATCAGCGTCTACGAGGCCCTGCGCGATGCGGTGGCCAGCACGCTGCCAGCGGGGCAGCCGGTCAAGCTGGTGGCTCCGGCCACGGCGGAGAACGTGCTTCGTGCATTGAATCCCGAAAGCCATTAGAGGCCGCAGCGGCAGGCCTATTGCGTTGGGCCTGCGGTCTATTCTTCGGCCACCTTCCGAGCGCAGAACCAGGCGCTAGCTTATGTGCTGATCCCAAGGGGCCATGCATGCCAGCCTGGGCCGTGTCTTGTCGTTTGGGCAGGTGCGCGCTCTTTTTAGCCCTGCAGGGCGTTCGGCCGACTGATGTGGGGCGCAGTGCTGTCGCTTGAGTCTGACCCGCCCCGGCTAACCCCATCAACCGCCGTGACCTTTCCTGCTGTCCATCGTTTGCAGGTCCAACAGATGCTCTTGCAGATCCGTTGCCGAGCATCCGCATGTCAAGCCCTTAAAGGTTAAAAATGCTAAATAGTCTAAATAAAGACTAATCAGTCTTAAAAATAACTAAATAGTTTTAGACTGGCGTTGCCGTTCCGATCAGCGGACAGGCACCCCATCAACTCCTGGAGACTGCGACATGAAAAGACTGATGAAGTGGATGGCAGCGCTTTGCGCTGCCGCTTTCCTGACCGCTTGTGGCGGCGGCGACAACACAGGTCACGCTGGAAACATTGCGGACGAGGCTCAGAAGAACAAGCTGAGCGCTTTGCTGGCCGCCGTGACCAAGGCTGGCATTGGCAGCAGCCTGACGGCCAGCGACGCCAACCTGACGGTGTTTGCGCCCACAGATGCCGCGTTTGATAAGTTGGCCAAACAGCTCGGATTGGCCGACGGCGCGGCCCTGGTCAGTGCCTTGTCGGCTGCGGACCTGACCAAGATCTTGCAGTATCACCTGCTCGCAGGCGCTAAGACCGCTGGCGACCTCAAGGCCGGCAGCGCAACGCCCGAAACTGCCTACAGATTTTCGGGCGCACCCGCCAAGATCACGCTCAGTACCAGCTCGGGCGTGACCATCACCGATGCGGCATTGACCACCGCCACCGTTTCAGCGGCCGATGTCCTGGCCAGTAATGGTGTCATTCATGTGGTGGACAAGGTGCTGGTGCCTCCGGGCGTGCTCACTGTGGTGCAGATGGCTCAGGTCAACCCCAGCTTCAGCGAGCTGGTCAAAAATCTGGTTTCTGCCAAGCTGACCGATACCCTCAGCACGGCTGGCCCCTTCACCGTATTTGCGCCCACCGATGACGCCTTCAAGGCAGCCTCGGCCGTGGTGGCCACACTGACTTCGACCAACCTGCCCTTCGTGCTGAAGTACCACGTACTCGGCAGTCAAGTTCTGGCCGCTAGCATTCCCTTCGGCACCCCGGTCGCTACCTTGAACACCAACAAACTGGACGGATCAACCGTTGCGGCGCAAACCTTCACCATCACCAACAACCCCCTGCAGATCACCGATGCCACTGGGGCCAAGGCGTCTATTGCCGCCACCGATGTGCGCGCCAGCAATGGCGTGATTCACGTCATCAACAAGGTGCTGGTCCCCAACTGATAGGTACTGCGCCCCCGCGCCGATGCGGCGCATGATCGGAGACGGGGGTGGATTGAAGGCCCTATCGCGCCGAGGGCGGCGCTCCCACAAAATTAGTCAGAGCCTGTGCAATAGGTGTGGGAGCCGCGCCCTCGCGGCGATGCGGCGCCCAATGGCCACTGGCGCTTGTATCGAGGGCCGCATTGTGCCGGGGGCGGCACTCCCACTGGGCTGAGGACCCACGAAGGCCAACGGTGCTCCGGCAGGCTCTGCCTGCTTCTTTTTTACTTCGAGCCTGCGCCCTGCTCAAACCACCGTCCGATCAGCGCGCGCTCCTCGTCGGTGATGCCGGTGCTGTTGTTCATCGGCATGATTTTGCTCACCACCACCTGTTGGTAGATGGCCTGGGCATTGCGCTGGGCAGCTTCGGCCGAATCCACCCGAACGTTTTTCATCTGCACCTGCTCGCCGTGGCACATATAGCAGCGCTGGGCCAGCACCGGCTGGATCTGGGTGTAGCCCACCGGGGTGGCGCTGGCCTGGGTGGTGGCCGCAGGGGCTGGCCTCAGCCAGGCGATCACGCCTACCAGCACGGCGATGCCTACCAGCGCGTAGGGCAGGGGGTGTTTGTTGCGGCCGAGCTTGTAGCCGTGGCGCAGCACAAAAAACTGGCGGATGGCGGCGCCGGCGAACATCATCAGAATCAGGATCAGCCAGTTTTGCGGATGGTTCCAGGTGAAGCTGTAATGGTTGCTCAGCATGGCAAAGATCACGGGCAGCGTGAAGTAGGTGTTGTGTACGCTGCGCTGCTTGCCACGCATGCCGTGGATCGGGTCGACCGGTTCGCCCGCCTTGATGGCAGCCACCACGGTGCGCTGACCTGGGATGATCCAGAAAAACACATTGGCGCTCATGGCGGTGGCGATCATCGCGCCCACCAGCAAAAATGCAGCGCGGCCGGCAAACCACTGGCAGGCCAGCCAGGAGGCCAGGCAGATCAGCAGCAGCACGCTCGCGCCTATCCAGGCCTCGCCGTTCTTGCGTTGGGTAAAAACCCGGCAGATCAGGTCGTAGAGCAGCCAGAACACGGCCAAAAAGGCCAGCGCCACACAGCCGGCAGCGGCCGCCGACCAGTCCATTTTTGATTTGTCGATGAGGTAGGTGCCGGCCTGCCAGAGGTAGGAGACCGAGAACAGCGCGATGCCCGACAGCCAGGTGCTGTAGCTCTCCCAATAGAACCAGTGCAGATGCGGCGGCAGTTGCGGCGGACGCACCGCGTACTTGACCGGGTGATAAAAGCCTCCGCCATGCACCGCCCACAGCTCTCCGGTAGCGCCTTCGGCGCGCAGCTTATCGTCCTGCGGCGTGGTCAGCGAGGAGTCGAGAAAGACAAAGTAGAAGGAGGAGCCAACCCAGGCGATGGCGGTGATGACATGCAGCCAGCGCAGCAGCAGATTGGCCCAGTCGAGAACATAGCTTTCCATGCGGATTCCTTAAAGTGCGGCCCCGTCAGGCACGACAGGCCCAGGACGGCATCGACACTGGCGGTCCCCACCACTGCGGGCGCTGTGGGGAACCTAGGAACCGCGACAGCAACATCGGCATCCCGGTCAGGACGCGCGGCGGGCTCCGCTGCGGCGGCGCAAGTGTATACAGTTCGTGCCCGGCGGTCCAGCGGCCCTTGCTCAGCCCGCAGCGCGCTGCATCAGCAGCTGCGCTGCGACCGCCACCGCAATCACCTCCGGCTCCTTGCCCTCGATGCCGACCAGGCCGATGGGGCAGGTGATCTGGCTCAGTGCCGCCTCGCTATGGCCCCGGGCTAGGAGCCGGTGGCGGAAAGTGGCCCATTTGGTCTGGCTGCCGATCAGGCCCACAAAGGGCAGGTCGCCCTGCTCGCGCTGGCGCAACAGGCACTGATGGACGATGTCCAGATCTTCCGCATGGCTAAAGCTCATGATCAGCACCTGCGAGCCGGCCGGCAGGTCTTGCACCGCCCGCTCCACCGGCTGAGAGTGCTCGCAGCGCACCCGCGCCGGCAGGCCGTCTGGGAACACGCTGTCGCGGCTGTCTATCCAGGTCAGTGCATAGGGCAGTGTCAGCATCACCCTCACAATGGCCTGGCCCACATGCCCGCCACCGAACAAGGCCAGCTGTGTCAGAGGGGCTTGCAGCTTGTGCAGCCAGTCGGCGCCTGCCTGCAGCGCAAGCGCGAGGCGTTCGAAGCGCAGCTCCATGACGCCGCCGCAGCATTGCCCCAGCGACGGTCCGAGTGCATGGCGTTGGGTTTGCGCCGGCGCTGTGGGGTCGGCCAGCAAGGCTCGCGCCTGCGCGATCGCCCGCCACTCCAGATGCCCCCCGCCTATGGTGCCGATCACGGTGCTTTCGAACACCGCCATCCAGGTGCCCACCTCGCGCGGGACCGAGCCCTGGGTCTGGGTGACGGTGACCAGCACCGCTGTCTTATGGGCCAGTTCCCTTTGCAAATGGGCGATCAAATCAGCGGTGCTCATGGCGATCAATATGTGCAGGCCCATTGTTTTTTTGTGGGCAAAGCAGAGACAATGCTGCCTCAGAGGGGATGCGGAGCCACGCTCGCGCAGAGCGCGACTCCTTGATGTAAGCATAGCCTAGCGAAGAAAGGCATGATGACTCTGAACTCCATTGAGCCGCGCCACCGGGCCGGCCTGCTGCGCACGGCGCAGCGCATTGCTGCCGCTGCCTTCTTGCTGGCCCTGGCGGCCTGTACCACGACGCCACCTCTGCCGCCACCGCCAGCGCCGCCGCCACCCGTTCCTGCCGTGCCCAAGCCCGCACCTGTCGCAGCGCAACCTACTCCTTTGCCGCCCGTGGCTGTGGTGACGCCGCCGCCGGTGGCGGTCATCACGCCGCCTGCCGCCGCTGCGCCGCCTGAGCCGCTGGTGGTCGCACCGCCTGCGGCGCAAGAGCCGCTGCAGATCGCCGCGGCCACCTCGGCCCGCGACTACCGGTCTTACGGCGCCAAGCACCTCTACGAGCGGCACCGCGACCGCATCTTCAAGGGCAAGATGCCGCCGCTTTTGTATGCGGTGGGCGTGCTGAACGTGACCATAGATAACCGGGGCGCCGTGCGGCGAATCGATTGGATGCGCGAGCCCAAGCACGCGCCGGAAGTGGTGGCCGAAATTGAGCGCATCGTGCGTGCCGCCGCGCCGTTTCCAGCCCCAGTGCGCCTGGGCGGGGTGATCTACACCGACGTCTGGTTGTGGGACAAGAGTGGCCGCTTCCAGCTCGACACCTTGACCGAAGGTCAGTTATCGGCCCTGCCTCCATCCAAAACCAGTTCGAACTCGCCGGTCAAGTCCGTGGCCGAGCGTAAACGCCCTCCGGCAAAAAAAGCGACTGCCCCCTGAAGATCGGGGTTTTGGCTGGGCTCGCTGCCAAGTTGATAAAGGGTTTTGGCTTGCTGTAGGTGTGGGAGCCGCGCCCTCGCGGCGATTCGGCGCTTGATCGGAGGCGGGGGTAGATCGAAGGCCCTATCGCGCCGAGGCGGCGCTCCCACAAAAATCCGCCACAGCCTGTGCAAGAGGGTGTGGGAGCCGCGCCCTCGCGGCGATGCGGCGCTTGATCGGAGGCGGGGGTAGAACGAAGGCCCTA
>JBILDR010000251.1:0-4654 GCA_044352515.1 Polaromonas sp. | reverse complement strand
GGCGCTGGAGCGCGTTCCCGTGCGCGAACACACCGAACTGCAGGACGCCAGCGGCCAGCGCATAGGCGAGGTCACCAGCGGACTGCTGGCCCCCAGCCTGGACCAGGCCGTGGCCATGGCCTATGTGCCGCCCGCCTTCTCAGCCGTGGGCACCAAGCTCCGAGCCATGGTGCGCGGTAAGGCCGTGCCCATGGAAGTGGTGGCCCTGCCCTTTTTGGCACCGCGCTACTTTCGCGGCTGACAATCGACCTCCCCCTTCAAACTTTGAAAGACCGCACCATGATCAAGTACACCGAAGACCACGAATGGCTGAACATCGAGGGCCATACCGCCATCGTCGGCATCACCGCGCATGCGCAGGACGCACTGGGCGATGTGGTGTTCGTCGACCTGCCTGAGATCGGCGCCTCCTTTGCCCAGAAAGACGTGGCTGGCGTGGTCGAGTCGGTCAAGGCCGCCGCCGATGTCTACATGCCGGTCAGTGGCAAGATTGTGGAGGTCAACGAGGCGCTACGCGCCGACCCTTCGCTGGCCAACAGCGACCCGATGGGGGCAGGCTGGTTCTTCAAGGTCGAGCTGTCCGATCCGGCCCAGATCGAAGGCTTGCTCGATGAAGCGGCCTACGCCCGCCTGGCCGGCTGACCGACCGGAGCATCTTTCAAGCCTCGCAAAGATTGCGTCATCTACTGCCGGAGCCCTGCCATGCTGATGTCTGCCACCCAGCCGCTGCGCGAGCTGGAAAATTCCCAGGAATTCATTGCGCGCCACATTGGCATCACGCCCGCCGACGAGGCCCTGATGCTCGGCACCATCGCTCAGGCTTCGCGCCGCGCCCTCATTGAAGCGGTGGTGCCGCGCTCGATTGCGCGCAGCACCCACATGGCCATTGAGCCGGGCATTCCTGAGGCGCAGGCGCTGGCCGAGCTCAAAGCCATGGCAAGCCGCAACCAGATCTTCAAGAGCTATATCGGCCAGGGCTACCACGGCACGCACACGCCCACGGTGATCCTGCGCAACATCCTGGAGAACCCCGCCTGGTACACCGCCTACACGCCCTACCAGGCTGAAATTTCACAGGGCCGCATGGAGGCGCTGGTCAACTTCCAGACCATGGTCTGCGACTTGAGTGGCATGCCCATTGCCAATGCCTCCATGCTCGACGAGGCCACCGCCGCTGCCGAGGCCATGACCCTGGCCAAGCGCAGCGTCAAAAGCAAGAGCTCGGTCTTCCTGGTGGCCGGCGATTGCCATCCGCAGACCATTGAGGTCATTCAGACCCGGGCTCGGCCTCTGGGCATCACCGTCAAGGTGGCCAGCGCCGAGCAGCCCCTGTCCAGCCTGATGGCTCAGGGTGATTTTTTTGGGGTACTGGCCCAGTACCCGGCCACCGACGGCATGATTCACGACCTGCGCCCGCTGGCCGAGCTGGCTCACCTGCACCAGGCAGCGTTCTGCGTGGCCGCCGACCTGCTGGCCCTCACCCTGCTTGAGCCGCCCGGGCAATGGGGCGCCGACATTGTCTTGGGCACGACCCAACGCTTTGGCATGCCCATGGGTGCGGGCGGCCCCCATGCGGCCTACCTGGCCTGCCGCGACGACTACAAACGCTCGCTGCCCGGCAGGCTGGTCGGGGTGAGTGTGGACGCCCATGGCCACAGCGCCTACCGCCTGGCCCTGCAAACCCGCGAGCAGCACATCCGCCGCGAAAAAGCCACCTCCAACATTTGCACCGCCCAGGTGCTGCCAGCCGTTGTGGCCAGCATGTATGCGGTCTACCACGGCCCGGCTGGCCTCAAGCGCATCGCCGCTCGGGTGGCCAGCTACACCGCCATCCTGGCCCGCGGCCTGCGCAGCCTGGGCCTGGATGTGCGCAATGAATTTGCTTTCGACACCTTGCATGTGCACACCGGCACCGAGACCGAGGCGGTGCTGCAACGCGCGCTGCACAGCCGCTGCAATCTGCGCCGCCAGGGGCCGCAGGCCCTGGGCATCAGCCTGGACGAGACCAGCACGCGCGAGGACATCGAGCAGCTGTGGGGCTTTTTTGCCGCACCCGGCCAGACCCTGCCCTGCGTGGCCGACCATGAAAACGGCATCGAAAGCCTGATTCCCCTGGAGCTGCGCCGCTCCAGCGCCTTCCTGAGCCACCCGGTATTTAACAGCCACCACAGTGAAACCGGCATGCTGCGCTACATCCGGGCCCTGAGCGACAAAGACCTGGCGCTGGACCGCAGCATGATCCCGCTGGGCAGCTGCACCATGAAGCTCAACGCCACCAGCGAGATGATCCCCATCACCTGGCCGGAGTTCGCGCACATGCACCCGTTTGCGCCCAGCGACCAATTGCAGGGCTATGCCCAGCTTGAGCGGCAGTTGCGCCAGTGGCTGTGCGAGGCCACCGGCTACAGCGGCATCAGCCTGCAGCCCAACGCTGGCTCTCAGGGCGAATACGCGGGGCTGCTGGTGATTCAGGCCTATCACCAGGCCCACGGTCAAGGCCACCGCAATATTTGCCTGATCCCCTCCAGCGCCCACGGCACCAACCCGGCCAGCGCACAAATGGCCGGCATGCAGGTGGTGGTGAGCGCCTGCGACGAACACGGTAATGTGGACATGGACGACCTGCGCGCCAAATGCGAGCAGCACAGCGATCATCTGGCGGCGGTGATGATCACCTACCCCAGCACCCACGGCGTGTTCGAGACCAGCGTCAAGGCGCTGTGCGAGCTGGTGCACCAGCACGGCGCCCGCGTGTATGTGGACGGCGCCAACATGAACGCCCTGGTCGGCGTGGCCGCACCGGGCGAATTCGGCGGCGACGTGAGCCACCTGAACCTGCACAAGACCTTTTGCATCCCGCACGGCGGCGGCGGCCCCGGCGTGGGCCCGGTGTGCGTGGTCGAAGACCTGGTGCCCTACCTGCCCGGCCATGCCAGCACCGGCCTGCCGGTCCATGGCGTGGGCGCCATCTCCGCCGCCCCGTTGGGCAATGCGGCGGTGCTGCCGATCAGCTGGATGTACTGCCGCATGATGGGCGCGGACGGCCTGCGCCATGCCACCGAGGCGGCCATATTGGCGGCCAACTACATCAGCCGCCGGCTGGCGCCCCACTACCCCACGCTCTACACCAGTGCCGACGGCCTCGTGGCGCACGAGTGCATCCTGGACCTGCGCCACTTCAAGGACAGCTGCGGCGTGATGGCCGAGGATGTGGCCAAGCGCCTGATGGACTACGGCTTTCACGCGCCCACCCTGTCCTTTCCGGTGGCAAACACGCTGATGGTCGAGCCCACCGAAAGCGAGACGCTGGCCGAGATCGACCGCTTCATCGAAGCCATGATCGCGATCCGCGAAGAAATCGCTCAGATCGAAAGTGGCGCCTGGCCCCGCGACGACAACCCGCTGAAAAACGCGCCGCACACCGCTGCCAGCCTGATGGCTGCCGATTGGCCGCACCCCTACTCGCGCGAGCAGGCCGCTTTTGCGGTACCGCGCCTGAAGCAAGGCAAATACTGGCCGCCGGTCGGCCGGGTGGACAATGTGTACGGCGACCGCAATCTGTTTTGCAGCTGTGTGCCGGTCGCCGATTACAACTGACACACCGGAGCTTTTCATGCGCATCGTTCTGGCCCTTGTGGCCGCCGCTTTCAGCGCCTACGCACAGGCCAACACTGAGACCCTGCCCTCGGGCGTGAAGATCGTCCACACCACACCGGGCACGGGCGTCTCGCCCCAGGCCACCCAGACGGTGCGCGTGCACTACAAAGGCACGCTCGCCAATGGCCAGGAGTTCGACAGCTCCTACAAGCGCAACGCGCCGGCGAGCTTTCCGCTCAACCGCGTGATCCCCTGCTGGACCGAGGGCGTGCAGAAGATGAAGGTCGGCGGCAAGGCGACGCTGACCTGTCCGCCCGATACCGCCTACGGCTCGCGCGGTGCAGGCGGCGCGGTGCCGCCCAACGCCACATTGACCTTCGAGGTCGAGCTGCTGGCCATCGAGAAGTAAGGCAGACGCGGTGAGCGGGCACACGGCCATCACCGCGCTGCTGGTTCTTCTTTACTTTGTCCTGCTGACCTGGAGCCTGCGCAGGCGTGGCCCAGAGCTCAAAGGGCCGTGGTGGTTCTTCCTGCGGGCCTTTTTCCCGAACTGGAAGTTCTTTCATGCGGTGGGCCATGCGCCGCGCCTGTATGTACGCGGGCGCGATGCGCAAGGCCTCTGGGCTGAGTTTCAACAGGTCTACCCGCGCCTGCCCCGGCGCCTGAGCCATTTACTGCACAACCCGGCAGTGAACCTGGCGCTGACCCAGCAAAACCTGGTCGACCACCTGGCCGGTGACATCAACGCACTGCCCGAGGGCGGCGACATCCGCGAGAAGGTGAGTTACCAACTGGTGGCCCGACTGGCACGCGAAGCCTTGACCGGCGGGAGCTGGGGCGACACACCGATGCTGGCCCAGCCCATGCCACTTTGCAGCGCCTGGCAGTTCGAGCTGCGCATGGAGCATCCGGACCTGGGGCAGGGGGTGCGCACGGCACTGATGCTGCGTTCACCGGAGATGAGCGCATGACGCCGATGCCTTGCTCCCTGCGCCTGTGTGAGACGGAGAAATTCAAAAGACGCATGCCGTCTCACCAGACGGCAGCCCCCTCTTGC
>JBILDR010000250.1:0-4658 GCA_044352515.1 Polaromonas sp. | reverse complement strand
CCGCCCGGCTCTATCCAGCCCTCTTCCACCGCCTGCCAGCTCTGGCCGGGCGCGGTCAGGCCAAAGTGGTCAATGGCCATGTACTCGGTGGTGGTAAAGCAATCGTGCGTCTCAATGCCCGACAGCGCCTGCACCCCGCCTATGCCGGCGCGGCCCCAGGCGTCTTCAATGGCCTGGCGCACATGGCCGAAGACATAGGGCTGGCCCTGGCTGCGCTCAATCTTGTCGCGCAGGCGCAGGCCCGCATTGCGGTGGCCCCAGCCTGAGATGCGGGCCAGCGACTTGCTGCCTTGCCGCGCTGCATGCTCGGCCGCGAAGCGGGCCGAGGCCAGCACCACCGCGCAAGCACCGTCGGTGATCTGACCGCAGTCCTGCCGGCGGGTGCCAGGCTCGATCAGCGGGTTGGCCTGGTCGTCGTCGGTAAAACTGAGCTCATCGAACTGCCACTTGCGGGTCTGCGCCAGCGGGTTGCGCTTGGCATTGCCGTAGTTGATCTGCGCGATGCGGTTGAGGTATTTGCGGTCCAGCCCATAGCGCCGCTCGTACTCCTGAGCCAGCAGGCCGAAAGCGGCCGGCCACATGAAGGTGCAGTCGATGTCCTCGCGGCCCTGCCAGGCGGCAGCGTTTTGGTTGACCGAGGCCACGTCACCGGCCGTGTTCTTGAACTCCTCGGCGCCCAGCACCAGCACGCAGTCATAACGGCCGGCCTCGATTTCGGCCATGGCGGTGAGTACGGCCAGCGAAGACGAAGCGCAGGCGCCCTCATGGCGCATGGCCGGCACGCCCCACAGCTCGGGCACCACCTGGGCCACCATGGCGCCCAGGTGCGCCTGATTGCGCTGCAATTCGCCAAAGGCATTGCCCACATGAATACTTTCGATGGCAGAGGCATCGAGTTGGCTGGCCGCCAAGGCCTCCAAAGTGGCCTCGCGCATCATGTCGGAGATGTCCTGGCCATGACGCGACCAGGCTTTGGCGAAGTCGGTTTGGTAGCCACCCAAGATGTAGACCGGAGCACCCATGAATTCTTCTCCAATAAAAGGAAGGGGCAATCTACCCCAGGCGGCTGGCTGACTCAATGCCTACTGTCACCCATATAACAGGGGCGCTATTGGAAGTCGACCACACTGTAGATTGGCATCCACTAAAAAGCGAGGAGTCATTTATGACGACGAAGACCCCGACACGCCGCGATTTCAACGCGGCTTTTGCGCTGCTGCTGGGCAGCGCCACTGGCCAAAGCTTTGCACAAGCGGCCACGCTCAAGGTGGTGGTGGGACTACCACCGGGCGGCAGCGGCGACCTGATCGCCCGCGTCATTGCCGAGGAATTCACCAAAGCCACCGGGCAAAGCGCGGTGGTGGAGAACAGGCCGGGCGCCGGCACCAACATCGCTTCTGACTTCGTCTCGCGCGCCGCGCCCGATGGCAACACCATCTTGGTCTCGGGCAACACCGGCCACGGCATCAACCCCTGGCTGTATAAAAAACTCAACTGGGACCCAATCAAGGATTTCACGCCCATCACCAAGGTCTCGACCATGCCCATGGTGATCGCGGTCACGCCCGGGCGCCAGATTCGCAGCCTCAGTGAGCTGATCACCAAGGTCAAGAGCGAGCCGGGCAAATGGTCTTTTGCCTCGCCAGGCATAGGCACGCCGCAGCACCTGGCCGGGGTGCAGCTGGCGCGCACCATGGGCATGGACCTGGAGCACATTCCCTTCCAGGGCGGCGCGCCCGCGCTGGCCGGCGTGCTCTCGGGCGAGGTGCCGGTGCTCATCGGCAGCAGCCCAGTGGTGCTGCCCCAGGTCAGGGCAGGCAAGCTGGTGCCGCTGAGCCTGATTTCGCGCTCGCCTTCCAAGCTCATCCCAGGAGTGCCTGGCATGGCCGCAGCGGGCATCCAAGACATCGACCTGGACGGCTATTGGGGCATCTGGGGGCCGGGCAATATGCGGCCTGAAGTCACCCGCCGACTGTTTGACGTGATCACGAAAATTCTCGTCATGCCGCATGTGGTCGAGCGCTTTGCGCGCGATGCGATGCTGGTGGAAGTGTCCAACTCGCCGGAAGAGTTCAACGCCTTTTACCGCAAGGACCTGGCCATGTGGGGCCCGGTGGTCAAAGCCTCGGGCGCGGTCAACAACTGAGCGCCGTGCCAGGCCTTCTGACCCCTCGCCAAGCCCGCTGCTCATGAACGCACCCGCTGCCATGGGGGCGCTCGGCGATATACGGGTGCTTGATCTGTCGCGGGTGCGCTCGGGGCCGACCTGCGTCAAGCAGCTGGCTGATTTTGGCGCCGACGTCATCAAGATCGAAACCCCAAGCGGCGACGGCGATGGCGCGCTGCGCGAGGGTCCGGACTTCCAGAACCTGCACCGCAACAAGCGCTCGCTCACGCTCAACCTCAAGGCGCCGGCCGGGCGCGAGATTTTCATGCGCCTGCTTGCGAAGGCCGACGTGGTGGTGGAGAACTACCGCCCCGACGTCAAGCACAGGCTGGGTCTGGACTATGAGTCGCTGCGGGCCGTTAACCCGCGCATCATCCTGGCCAGCATCTCAGGCTTTGGCGAGGACGGGCCCTATGCCGATCGGCCCGGCTTTGACCAGATCGCCCAGGGCATGAGCGGGCTGATGTCGGTGACTGGCTTTGCCGAGCAGCCGCCACTGCGCAGCGGCGCGGCGATTGCCGACGTCACCGCCGGCCTGCATGCGGCCTTGGGCGTGCTCACCGCCTTGCATGAACGCGAGCGCTCGGGCCAGGGGCAGTGGGTGCAAAGCTCGCTGCTGATGTCGGGCATTGCGCTGCTGGACTTTCAGGCCGCCCGCTATCTGATGAAGGGCGAGGTGCCGCAACGCAGCGGCAACGACCATCCCACCAGCATGCCGACCTCGGCCTACCCCAGCGCTGACGGGTATGTGAATATCGGCGCCTATGGGCAGGCCATCTGGGTTCGCCTGTGCCAAGCCCTGGAGCGGCCCGAGCTGCTGCAAGACCCGCGCTTTACCACCGACCCGCTGCGGGTACGTCACCGCGCTGAGCTCAACAGCGAGCTGGCCAGCAGCTTTCGCCAGCACAGCAGCGCGCACTGGATTTCTCGGCTCAACCTGGCCGGTGTGCCCTGCGGCCCCATCTACGCCATGGACCAGGTGTTTGCCGACCCGCAGGTACAGCACCTGGGCGCAGCGCAGACCCTGCAACACCCGCAGCTCGGGCCTATTCAGGTGATCAACCAGGCCGCCACCTTAAAACGCACGCCCGCCCAGCTGCGCAGCGCCACTCCCGCGCTGGGTGAGCACAGCCAGGAGGTCTTGCTGCAAGCGGGCTACAGCGCAGACGAGATTGAACAGTTTCAGCGCGAGGGCGTGATTTAGCTGAAGAAGCTGAGAGCCCAGTGGCGTGAGTGCGCATCGCCACAGCAGCCCGCTCGCGGGCGCACAGGCCAGGCTGGCGCGTTTGAGACCGAGGGCGTGAATGAAAGAGCAAGCACTCCAGGGCCTAAACTCAAGCCCCTTCATTCAAGCTCCTGAATTCAAGCCCCAGAAAGCCAGCGCATCCAAGCCTGATCGCTGCAGGCCCAGTACAGCACCGCAGCCGCTACCAGCGCAGGGCCAAAGGGCACGGGCTGGCTGCGCTGGCCTTGGGCCAGGGCCAGCAAGACGTGCAAGACGCTGGAGATCAGCAGCAAAGGGAGCAATGCCCAGGGGCCGAACCAGGCGCCCAGGGCGGCTGTCAGCTTGAGGTCGCCGCCGCCCATGCCCTCCATGCCGCGCAGCCGCTTAAAGCCCCAGGCCAGCCCATACAGCACCAAATAGCCGGCTGCCGCGCCCCAGACCGCGTGATTGAGTGTGACCGCCGTAGCGCCCACGCTGGCCAGCAGCAGCCCGGCCCACAGCAGCGGCAGGGTCAGGGCGTCGGGCAGCAGCATGGTCTGCCAGTCGATCACCAGCAGCACCAGCAAGGCCGAGAAAAAGCCTGCCCAAACCAAGGCCTGAGGCGTGGCACCCATTCCCGCCACCGCCCCCGCCCAGATCAGGGCCGAGGCGATCTCCATGAATAAATTCACCCGGCCTATCGGCGCCTGGCAAAAGCCACAGCGCCCGCGCAGCAGTGCATAGCTGATCAGCGGCAGGTTGTGCCACCAATGCAGGGCGGTGCCGCAGCTCGGGCAGTGCGAACCCGGCCATGCCAGGTTCAGCTCGGTGTCTTCCAACACCATGCGCGGCAGCCGGTAGACCACCACCCCCATGAAGCTGCCGAGCATCGCGCCCCAGAGCGCAGCCACAGCCACCCAAAAGGCGGCGGGCATGGCGGCGAAGTCGGCAAGCATGGGGGAAGTATCGGCGAGGCTCAACGCGGGCACAGTGCGGGCTAGATGCAGACCAAGGGTAGGCTCAGCGGCGAGGCTGCGCCTGAGCTGCCGACAGGTGGGCCACACGCCGCAAGACCTGCCTTGCATAGTGCTCGCGCTTTTCAGGCGAGCTGGCGTTGTAGGCGCCCAAGCCTTGCGCGTTATAGCCCAGACGGGCAAAGCCCTTAGACAAAATCCAGGCGCCCACCAGGGTGCTGACGCAGGGGTCGTACAGGTGCTGCGGCGCAATGCCGTGCTTGGCCAGCGTGGGGAACCACAAGCTGTTGATCTGCATCAGCCCAATGTCAAA
>JBILDR010000073.1:0-15355 GCA_044352515.1 Polaromonas sp. | reverse complement strand
GCGCAATGCGGGTGTGGTGCCAGACTATATGAACGCACAGGACATGGGCCGCCTGATCCAGCGCGATGTAGCGCGCTGGCGCGAGGTGTCTCAGCGCATCAAGCTGACGCTCGATTGAGCTTGGGGGCCCCTGCGGCCCTGTCCAACTTAAACCACCGACACCCGCAATGGCTGTGCGCCGCTCAGGCGCCAGCTCACCTCGCTGGGGCTGCTGGGGAACTGTGTCTTGACCAGGCTGCCGGTGGTGATGATGTCGCCTTTGCGCAGGCCCTGGCCGCGCGCTTGAAGGTGGTTGGCCAGCCAGGCCAGAGCGTCCAGGGGATGTCCCAGCACATCGCTGCCGCTGCCCCGGCCGACCTCTTGCCCGTCGATCAGGGCCACGCCGGTGATTTCATCAAGCCGCTGTAGGTCTATGCCCGCCAGTGGCTCGCCCAGCACCAGGCCGGCATTCCAGGCGTTGTCTGCAATCAGCGTCAGGATGTGCTGGCTCAGCGTGCTGTAGTTGGCCCTGCGGTCGTCGACCACCTCCATTGCCGGCAGCGCCTGCAGCACATGGTCGGCAATGCGGCGGTCCCAGGGCACACCGGCCGTCGGCAGGTCGTCTGCCATGACAAAGGCAATTTCGAATTCAAGCGCCAGGCGCCCGTAGTCTTGCGCGCGCAGTGCGCAGGGGCCGTGCTGCACCTGCGCGCCCAGCAAGCGGCCGCTGATGCTGTCGCCATAGCCAACCATGGTCTGCATGGCCGCTGTGGTCTGGGCGATCTTGTAGCCTGCGCAGACGGTGGACAGCGCCTCGCATTGGAGCTCCACAAAAGCAGCCTGGACGGCATAAGCGGTGTGGGCGTCGGGCAATGGGGCCGGCTGCTTTAAGCCGTCGAAGCCTTCGCCCTGGCGGTGCTGACGCCGCAGCTGGGTAGCCGCTTGGCGCAGTTGGTCGTCGGTCCAGGCCACGGCCATTAGCCGGCCTCGGCGATTTGCCGCAGCGCCCGCTCAAAAACCGCGCTGGGCTGACCGCCCGAGATCAGGTGGCGGTCGTTGATGATGACGGCCGGAACGGAATGGATGCCGGCGGCGTGGTAACGCGCCTGGCTGTCGCGCACCTCCTGGGCGTAGGCGCCGCTGCTGAGAACCTGCTCGGCAGCAGCGCGGTCCAGCCCGGCTTGCTCGGCCGCCGCCAGCAGGGTGTCGGGCTGGTCCATGGCGGCCCGCTCGCCGTGGCAGGCCTCGAGCAGGGCCCGCTTTAATGCTGCTTGTTGCTCGGGGTGTTCAAGCGCGGCCCACATCAGCAGACGGTGTGCGTCAAAGGTGTTGTAGATGCGGGCCCGGCCTTGGGTGTTGAATTCAAAGCCGACTTCCACTCCCCGCAGACGTATGTTCTCGCGGATCTGGGCCTGCTGCTCGGGCGTCGATCCATATTTTTCGGTGAGGTGCTCGCCCAGGTCCTGGCCGCCCGGCCCCATCTGGGGGTTCAGTTCGAAGGGCAGGAAGTGCACTCTGGCGCTGATATCGGGCTGCACCCGTGCCAGCGCCTGCTGCAGTGCGCCCAGGCCGACGGCGCACCAGGGGCAGGAAACGTCAGAGACGAAGTCGATTTTCAGTTCAGTGGTCATGGGGTTCGGTGGCTAAGGGCTGGGCAGGCCTTGATGGTAGCGCCTGCGCCGCCGCCTGGTTCGCTGGCCAGGCGCCTGGGCAAGCCCCGAGAGTTTGGGCCAAATCAAGTGGGGCTTGATCGACCTGCATTAAGCTGTCGGCCATGGACCAGAAAACCCGATCCTCGCTCAGGCGCTGGCTGCTCGGCGCTCTGGCCTGCGTACTTGTTCAGCCGGCGCTGTGGGCTCAGGAGAGTTACAAGCTCTCGCAGCTGCCCGAGCCGCTCAAAGGCGTTTGGCGCCGCAGCGCGCCGGAGATGACGGCCACCAGCCGCTGCGCGGCGGCTTTTGACGCCAGCGAGGGCAGCAAGATGACGCTGCAGTGCTCGATCTACATCCGCATGGCCGCTGAAGGCGAGCGCCGTGCGCTGCAGCTGTGCGAGGCTAAGCGGCGAGAACTGGGTATACGGTCGACCTGCCGACTGGTCCAGCCCTGAGAGCGGCCGGCCCGCCGCCTGGCGGGACTGCCCCACCTTAGAGCGAGAGGATGTCGCGTGTTTCGCGCAGGTACAGGCGGCCGTCGCCCACGTCGGTGACATGGACCTCGTGGCGCACGTAGCGGCGCTCGCGCTTGATGAATTTATCAATCGCTCGGGTGGTGATGCGCACGGTGGCACCGACCGGAATCGGCTCAATGAGCTCTGAATCGTGGAAGGTGTGGATGGAGCCGATGGCAAAGGGCTTGGTGTGGTCAAACTGCACCGACAGCACGAAGTGTGAGGCCAGCAGCGGTGGCACGATGGCCGGCCCGAAAGGCGACTCGCCTTCGATCTTCCAGGTGTTCATGCGCCAGCCTTCGTACCAAGGGTTGTAGTCCTCCACCGCATCGGCGTAGAGGATGACCAACTCGGGCGTGATGTGCAGATCGCGCGCGAGCTCGTCGCCGATGGCCACCATGTCCCAGTAGGTCTGAGACTTTGAGTCGAGGGTGCCGACAAAATCGCGCACCTGCTGAATCTGGATCTCGGTCATCGGCATCAGTTCGTCGGTACGGACGGTGCTTGTGTTCATGATCTGTCCTGTTCTAAGTTTTGCTGCAGGGTGCCGATCAGACACCGACATCGACTTCGATCCAGCCAACGGTCTTTTTGTCGCCGGCTTCGTTGTCCGCCCAGACATCCACTTTGAAGCGATAGCCCTTGCCTTTGGGCGTCTTATCGCTGACCACGCCATGGGTGGTGATCACCTCATTGGCCAGGGTAGAGGCCACATATTTGCAGACGATGCGAGCGTTCCTGAACACGTTGGCGCCAAAGTGGTTGACGCACATTTCGGCAATGTAGGCGCTGGACATCTCGCCGGTTTGTATCGGCGCCTTCAGCCCGGTTTGCGTCGCGTAAACCGGGTCCCAATGGTTGGGGTTGAAGCGGCCCCACAGGCGCGAGCCCATGAGCTGAATCGCGGCTTTCTTCTTCACGCCAATCAGACGGTGCCCGACCGGGGTGTCGATGGTGATCAGCCCTTGTGCGGGCCGGCCTTGGATGAGGCTGTGTGTTTGTGTCATGGCAGGTGGATGGGTGATGGGCTTGCGCTGGGCAGCGCTGCAGATGGGCGTGCTTAGGCCGCGCCTGCCAGCGATTGCGCGGCGATTTGCGCAAGCAGGAATTTGCGAGCCCGGCCCGAGGGCGTGGCGGGAATGTCCTGGGCGAGGATGCGCAGCACATGGCGTGGCACTTTGAAGCGAGCCACGCGCGCATTGCAAAAGGCTATCAGTTCCTGATCGGTAACGGATATCCCGTCGCGCAGGACCACAAACACCACACCGATCTCGCCCATGCGCTCGTCGGGCAGGGGCACCACATGGGCCTGCAGCACCGCCGGGTGTGTGACCAACAGGTCTTCCACCTCGGTGGGCATGACCAACTCGCCCCCGCAGCGGTAGGACTCCTTGCGCCGGCCGACCAGCAGCAGGTAGTCGTCGGCGTCGATACGCCCGAGGTCGCCGGTGCGCAGCCAACCGTCGGGCGTGAAGGCCTCGGCGGTGGCTTCGGGCTTGTTGTAGTAGCCACGGGTCACGCCTGGGCCTTTGGCGAGCAATTCGCCGACCTCGCCGCGCGGCAAGTCCTGCCCGCTTTCCGGGTCCACCACCCGGTACACCACCAGCCGGCCGCCCAGAGCCGGATCGCCGGCGGGCCCGACATCGCGCAGCCGGCCATTGGTGTTGAGCAGGCGCTCGAAGGGGTCGTCAGGCCGGGTCACGGTGCTCGAGGCGGTGACTTCGGTCATGCCGTAGCCGGTCGTCAGTTCCTGGGGTGCAAATTGCTCGTAGATCTCTTTCCAGATGTAGGCCGGTGATCGGCCCCCTGAGGAAATCATGGAATGCAGGCTGGGCAGGGCTCGCCTGCGTTTTTTTTGTTCATCGATCAGCGCCAGCGTCATGGTTGGAATGAGCAGCACGTCGCTGGCCTGGTGGCGCTCGATGCCATCGAGCGTATCGGCCGCGTCAAATTTGAGCTGAGGCACGATGGAGCCGCCGACAAACAGCGCTGCCAGCATGCCCTCCACATAGCCGTAGACGTGGTACATCGGCAGTGAAAACAAGATGCGCCGGCCGTCTTCGAAGGCGCGGGCCCAGGTGCTGCCGAAGGCGGTGCGCAGCATCATGTCGTGGCTGATGATCACGCCCTTGGGCGAACCGGTGGTGCCCGAGGTGTAGATGATGTCGCAGGGGCTTTGGGGTCCGGGGTGATTAAAGGCCGGCACAGCCGGGGCCTTGCGGCCGAAGTCGGCCAGCGCGGTGGCCTGCGCCGGCAGGATCTGGCCATCGGTGGGTAGCACCACCACCTGTTTAAGCCGTGGGAAGGCCGAGCCGCCGCCGTGCTCGGCCCATCCGGGCGCCAACTCGTCCAAGCTCTGCAGATAGTCCAGCCCGCGAAAGCGGTTCATGGTGATCAGCAGCACCGCGTCGGACTGCTTGAGCACATAGCCGATTTCGTCGCGGCGGTTTAGAAAGTTGATCGGCACGGTGACCGCGCCGACGCGGGCAATCGCGATCTTGCAGGCCACGAATTCGCATTGATTGCCTAGCAGCAGCGCCACATGGTCGCCGGGCTTGACGCCTGCAGCCCAAAGACCCGCAGCCAGGCGCTCAGACCAGGCTTTGATGTCGCTGTAAGTCCAGCTGCGCTCGTCGGTGACCACGAAGGGGCGCTCAGGGAATTGGGTGCTGATGTGGTCGAACAACTGATCGAGGCTGCGCTCTTGCCAGGGCGCGAAGCGCTGCTGCAGGAAGGCCTGCCGCTGGCCCACGCTGGGCAAGCCTGCAAGGTTCTGCGGGGTGGTGTCGGGCGACGTCATGGCAGGGTGATCCGAGTCGGGTGGGGCACGGGGTACGCAGTATACTACTGGCCAGTAGAAACCGCTACTTGTCTGTAAGTTGCTGGCATTTTCGCGACTCGGCTGACGGGCCTGATGGCCCTGACGCTCGGTCACAGGCCGATGGCCGGCATAAAATTGAAGCGGTCCAGTTTGAGTCTGGGCAGCGTCCACGCCCTGGCTTAGAGTGGCTGTGGCCTCGCTGCGCTGGAGTGGGTGCGCTCGGTCGAGCGCCTATTTTTTGTACAGGTCGTCAAAGGAGGCCAGGAATGGCAATCAATCGTGTGGGGGTGATCGGTTCTGGCACCATGGGCAATGGCATTGCGCAAATTTGTGCGGCATCTGGCCTGGGTGTGGTGATGGTCGATGTGTCCCAGGCCGCGCTCGAGCGCGGTGTGAAAACCATCAGCGGCAGCCTGGACCGGCAGGTGCGCAAGGGCACCCTGGACGAGTTGGGCAAGAAGGCGGTGCTCGATCGCATCACCAGCACCACGGCCTATGAGGACCTGCGGGGCGTGGACCTGGTCATCGAGGCGGCCACCGAGCGGCGCGAGCTCAAGCTGAGCATCCTCAAGCAGATTGAGGCCCTGGTCGGCCCGGAGGTGGTGATTGCCACCAACACCTCGTCCATTTCCATCACCGAGTTGGCTGCAGCGCTGGGCAAGTCCGATCGCTTCATCGGCACCCATTTTTTCAACCCGGTGCCAGTCATGGGCCTGCTGGAGTTGATTCGCGGCCTGCAGACCTCCGATGAAACCCATCAGGCCATGCTGGCCTTTGCCACCCAGGTGGGGAAAACGGCAGTGACCGCCCGCAATGCGCCTGGATTTGTGGTCAACCGCATTTTGGTGCCCATGATCAACGAGGCGATTTTTGTCTTGCAGGAGGGCCTGGCCTCGGCCGAGGATATTGATGCGGGCATGAAGCTGGGCTGCAATCACCCGATCGGCCCGCTGGCCCTGGCCGACATGATCGGACTGGACACCCTGCTGGCGGTGATGGACGTGTTCTATGAGGGCTTTAACGACTCCAAGTACCGGCCGGCGCCTTTGCTCAAGGAGATGGTGGCTGCGGGCTGGCTGGGCCGCAAGAGCGGCCGCGGTTTCTACCACTACTGAAACCCAGTGACCTGCCCCCGCGATGCGGGGAGCAGGTCTTTTTTGGCTGGCACGCTACTGGTGCGTATGGTATTCTACTGACTAGAAAATTCAGATGAGTTTTGCGGCGGCGACTCGCTGCAGCCTTGGGGGGCGTGCCTTGAACAGTGTGGATGTGGTCGTTATCGGCGCGGGCTTTGCCGGCCTGCGTGCGCTTCATAGCTTGCGCGGTATGGGCAAGCAGGTGGTGGTGCTCGAGGCCAGTGCGAACGTCGGCGGGGTTTGGCACCACAACGGCTACCCGGGCGCGCGCTGCGATGTGGAGAGTTACGACTATTCCTACAGCTTCTCGCCCGAGCTTGAGCAGGAGTGGCGTTGGAGCGAGCGCTATGCCACCCAGCCAGAAATTCTGCGCTACATCCACCATGTGGTCGAGCGCTTTGACCTGCGCCGCGACATCCGCTTCAACACCCGCATGCGCAGGGCTCGCTATGACGAGGAGCTGGCCTTGTGGCTGATCACGGCCGAAGACGGCGCTCAGTGGCAGGCGCGCTACCTGGTGATGTGTGTGGGCCAGCTGTCGACCACCAAGGCGCCGAAGTTGGCGGGTCAGGAAAAGTTTGCTGGGCGCATCATTCACAGCGGCCTGTGGCCCAAGGAGCCGGTGTCTTTTGCCGGCCAGCGGGTGGGCATCATAGGCACGGGATCGTCGGGCATGCAAATGACGCCGATCATTGCGCAGCAGGCCGAGCATCTGACGGTGTTTCAGCGCACGCCCAACTACAGCATCGCATCGGCCAATGCGCCGGTGTCCGACGAAGAAGACCGGCAGGTCAAGGCCAACTACCGGGCCCGGCGCGAGCAGGCCTGGAATTCGCCCAGCGGCCTGGGCTTCATGCCCAACAAGCAGTCGGCGCTGCAGGCCACGCCGCAGGAGCGCGAGCAGGTCTATGAGGCCGCTTGGAACCGGCTGGGCTTTGGCTTTGCGCTGGCCTATTACGACATCCTGCTCGATCAGGCTGCCAACGACACCGCGGCCGACTTCATTCGGCGCAAGATTGCAGCGGTGGTCGAAGACCCGGTGGTGCGTGACAAGCTCACACCCAAGGGCCATCCTTTCGGTGCACGCAGACCGTCGGTAGACAGCGGCTACTTTCAGGCCTTCAACCGCGCCAATGTGGAATTGGCCGATGTACGCGAGTCGCCGATTGTTGAGTTCACCACCACTGGCCTGCGCACCCAGGCCAAGCACTATGAATTGGACATGGTCATCTTTGCCACCGGCTTCGATGCCTTCACCGGCTCCTTGCTCAAGCCCGAGATCTTGGGCCGGGGCGGCATGACGCTCAGGGAAAAGTGGGCGCAGGGGCCGGTCACGCAGCTGGGTGTGGCCGTGGCCGATTTCCCGAATCTGTTCATTGTGGTCGGCCCGGGCAGCCCTTCGCTGCTGAGCAATGTGCTGGTCTCGACCGAAGAGCAGATCGACTGGTTGGCACAGCTGCTGCGGCACATGGACGACAGCGGCGCGCTGGAGTTTGAGGCGACCCACGCGGCCGAGCGCGACTGGGTGGCCCATGTGAACCAGCGAGCGCGGGAAACGCTCTACCTGAGCACCGACTCTTACTACAACGGCGCCGAGGTCGCAGGCAAGCCCCGGGTCTTCATGCCGTATTCGGGCGGGGTGCGTGGCTACCGGCGCTTGCTGCAAAACTGCGTCGCCCGCGGCTACGAAGGATTCGAATTGAGGAACCAGGCTTTGGGCACGAGGAGTACATCATGAACATCGATTTTTCGGGCCAGGTGGCAGTGGTGACCGGCGCTGGCGGCGGCATCGGTATGGCGGTGTCACTGCTGCTGGCGGAACTCGGTGCCAAGGTGCTGGCGGTCGACCGCAGCCGGGAGATGGCCGATTCGGCCTTGGCGCAGCTGCGTGCCGCTGGCGCTGTGGCCGAGGCGGCGGTGGCCGATGTGCGTCAGGCGCAGGATGTACAAGCTTATGTGGCGCAGGCGCTCAAGACCTGGGGCCGGATCGACATCTTGATGAACAACGCCGGCTGGCAAGGTCAGGTCAGGCCCCTCATCGACTACCCCGAGGAGGTGTTCGACGAGGTGATGGCGATCAACGTCAAGGGCGTCTTTCTCGGCCTCAAGCATGTGCTGCCGGTGATGGTGGCCCAAGGCAAGGGTGCGGTGGTCAATACCGCCTCGCTGGCCGCGCACATAGGCACCCGCCATCTGGCACCTTACACCGCCAGCAAGCATGCGGTGCTGGGCCTGACCAAGACGGCGGCGCTGGAGGTGGCGCGCAAGGGGGTGCGGGTCAACGCGGTCTGCCCTGGGCCGGTGGACACGCCCATGATCCGTGCGGTGGAAGAAGGGCAGGCGGGCGGCGATCCGCAGGCGCTGCAGGCGCTCAAGACCCAGCGCCTGGCCATGGTGCCCGATGGCCGCTATGCCAGCGCCCGCGAGGTGGCGCAACTCATGGTTTATTTGGCCAGCGATTGGTCCAGTCACATCACCGGTGAGGGCGTACACATCAATGGCGGGCAGTATTCCTGATGGGAGGATCCGGCCTGTGCCTCGATCGCGTCCAGGCGCTGCCAGGCCCCGAGGGTAGACTTATGAGCATGCTCAAGTTCCAAAAACCCAGGCCACCTTCGCGCAGCGCCAGTGCGCGCTCTGGCCGGCGCAGTGCGGTCGATGCGACGGTGCCCGAAGACATCCGCGACGCGGTCTGGCGCCTCAAGAGTGAGCGCATCGTCGCTGCGGCGGTCGAGCTGTTTTACAAGCAGGGCTATACCAAGACCACACTCGATCAGGTGGCCGAGGCGATCAGCGTCACCAAGCCCTTTATCTACTCGCACTTCAAATCCAAGAATGATTTGCTGGCCGAGATCTGCTCGCGCGCGATCCGTGTTTCTCACGAGGCCCTCAACCGGGTGTTTGCTGCCGATATCTCGCCGACCGAAAAGCTCTACACAATCGCCCGCGACTTCATGCTGACGGTGTTGCAGCATCAGGCGCATGCGGTGATCTACAGCCGCGAGGAAAAGGAGTTGGCGCCCGAAGACCGTGATGCGATCAACGCCTTGCGCCGTGGCTTCGACCGCCGCTTTTCCGCCCTGCTCGAAGAAGGCGTGGCCAGCGGTGAATTCACGGTCGATGATGTGCCCTTGACCGCCCTGGCCATCGGCGGCATCGTGGGCTGGGCGCCGGTGTGGTACAGGCCCGGCGGGCGCCTGAGTCAGATCGAGGCGTCGGAGAGGGTCGCGGTGCTGGTGCTGGCCATGGTGCAAGCCAAGAGTCTCAAAAAGCGCAAGCCCAAGGGCCTGCTTCCTGTTCCGGCAGAGTTGCGCGCCTGAGCGTTTGATCGTTTGAGCGCCTGAACGCCCAAGCCGCTGGGCTGATCAGCTGCCCAGATAGGCAGCGATCACCGTCGGGTCGTTTTGCACCTGCGCCGGCGTGCCTTCGGCGATCTTGCGGCCAAAATCAAGCACCACGATCTTGTCGGAGATGTCCATGATCACCGGCACGTCATGCTCGACCAGCAAGAAGGTGACTCCCATTTCGGCACGGACCCGTTTTATCAGCTCGGTCATGACGTCTTTTTCAGCGCTGCTCATGCCGGCCATAGGCTCGTCGAGCAGCACCAGCTTGGCTTTTTGCATCAGCGCCCGGCCAAACTCGAGTTGCTTCTGGCGTCCGTAGGACAGCTCGCCGGGGAGCTGGTCGGCGGTATCGGTCAAGCCCAGGTAATCGAGCACGGTGTAGGCGGCCTCCAGGCCTTCGCGTTTTTCCCGCCGCGCCTGTGGGCTCATGAAGGCGCCCTGCAACACACCAGAGCGGCCTTGCAGATAGGTCCCCACCAGCAGGTTGTCGATCACGCTCAGGCCGCCGAACAAGGCCAGATTTTGAAAGGTGCGGGCGATGCCGTGCCGCGCCACCACATGGGCCGCACGTGCGGTGATGTCTTGCCCGTCAAAATGCACCTGCCCGCCGGTGGGCGTGTACATCCCGGTGACGCAGTTGAACAGGGTGGTCTTGCCCGCGCCGTTGGGCCCCATCAACGAGGTGATGGAGCCAGCGGCCATGTCAAAGCTGACCCGGTCCAATGCGGTCAGGCCCTGGAACTGCATCAAGAGGTCCCGAACCTCCAGCAGATTCTGGCTCATGCTGCGCCCCCTTCCTTGGCCACGCCCAGGTAGGATTCGCGCACCAGGTCACTGTTGGCGACGTCTTGCGCGCTGCCCGATAAGGTGATGCGGCCGCGCTCGAGCACATAGGCGGTGGTCGCAAAATCAAGGGCCAGCCTGGCGTTTTGCTCAACCACCAGGATGGACGCGCCCAAGGTCTCGCCGACCAGCTTGAGTTGTTTGTAGATGGCTCTGACGATCAGCGGCGCCAGCCCTAAGGAGAGTTCGTCGACCAGCAGCAGGCGCGGCCGGGTCACCAGCGCGCGGCCGAGTGCCAACATCTGCTGCTCGCCACCCGAGAGCCAGCCGGCGGCCTGGCTGCGCCGCTCTTGCAGCCTCGGAAACAACTCGTACACCGCGTCCATGCGTTCCTTCTCGGTGGACTTGGGCAGCACTGCCGCGCCCACCCGCAGGTTTTCCTCGACCGTCAGTTGCTTGAAGACCAGCCGGCCTTCCGGCACCTGGCCCATGCCCATGCGTACCAGCTTGTGCGAAGGCAGGCCCAGGATCGATTGCCCATCCATGGCGATACTGCCGCCGGTGATCTGACCGTTGTGCAGGGGCAGCAGGCCCGAGATGGCTCGGATCATGGTCGTCTTGCCGGCGCCGTTGGCGCCCAGCAGGGCAACGACCCCTCCTTTGGGGATGGTCAGGTTCACACCGTCGAGGGCAAAGCCCTTGCGGGCATAGCGCACAGACAGGTCGCGCAATTCCAGGGCGTGGCTCATGAGCGGCTCCACCAGGCGGTCAAACGGGCCTTGAGTCGGGTGGCCATGCCGGCAATGCCCCAGGGCGCAAAGATCAGCAGTACGATGACCAGCATGCCAAAGATGGCCTGAACCAATTGCGGCTTGTGATCGACCAGCACGCTGCGCAGCAGACCTGTGGTGTCGCCCGCCTGTGCGGTCAGACCAGTGATGATGGAAGGCAGCAGCAGCCAGACCGCCGCGCCCACCACCGCGCCGGGCAGCGAGCCCATGCCGCCAATGATGATCATGGCGATGAACTGTATGGCAAATTGAATGCCGAAAAATTCCGAGGTCACGTTGCTCAGGTAGTAGGCGTAGAGCGCCCCACCCACTGCAGCGATGGCCGAACTAAATGCAAAAGCCTTGAGCCTGAGAAACCGCACGTCAATGCCGTTGGCGGTGGCCGCCAGTTCATGGTCGCGCATGGCCTGCATGGCCCGGCCTTCCCGGGTGCGCAGGCTGTTGCGCAGCAGCAAGTAGACCACGATCACCAGGGGCAACAAGAAGAAATACCAGCGCATGGGCGTACTCAGTGTCCAGGAGCCCAGGGTGGCGTTTTTGTAAGGCACGCCCACCACATCGAAGAACTTGAACTGGTACTCCATGAAGGCAAAAACCACCAAGTAATGCACCGCGAATGTCGACAGCACGAAGTACAGCCCGCGTACCCGCAGCGAGGGCAGGCCGGCCAGCAGTCCAGCCAGGGCGCCACCCAGGCCGGCAGCGATCAAGACCAGAGGAAAAGGCCAGCCCCACTGCGAGCCGGTGATGGCTGCCGTCATGGCGCCGACCGCATAAAAGGCGGCGTGGCCGATGGAAATGAGCCCGGCCGAACCGGTCAGGTAATTGAGCGACAGGGCGCCGAGCATGGTGATCAGCATCAGATTGACCTGGCTCAGGCCGATGTTGAGCAGCATCATGTTTGACAGGCGAAAACCGAAGATTTGTCGCTCGGTCAGCAAGATGGGTAGGTATAGCAGTACGGCTGCCGCCAGCGCCAGCCAGAGCCAGCGCCAGGGTGAAGGGGCGGCCGCGCGCGGCGCGCCGGAACGAAGGACGGTGGCGGTCATGGATAGTTGGACTCGAGGGATGGGTCAAACGCGGCCAAGTTCACGCTGGCCGAAGAGGCCCCAGGGGCGGACCATGAGGATCGCCAGCAGCAGCACGTAGACCAGGATGTCGCTGGACTTCGGTGAGATGTAGGTGGCCGACAGTTGTTCGATCAGGCCTACCAGCAGCCCGCCGATGATGGCGCCCGGGATGCTCTGCATGCCGCCGATCACCACTGCAGGCAGGGCCAGCAGACCGATGTGCTCAAGTTCGGGCGAGACGATCTGCAGTTGCCCCAGAAAAAGGCCGCCGATGGCCGCCAGGCCGGCGCCGATCGCCCAGGCGAGCCGGTTCATGACTTTGACATTGACGCCCGAGACCAGCGCCGCTTCATGGCCGTCGGCGGTGGCCCGCATCAGCAGGCCGATGGATGTGAACTTGAAGAAGGCGCCGAAAGCGGCCATGCACAGCCAGCTGACACCCGCTGCCACCAGATGCAGCTGCGAGATCCGGACATCCCCCACGAGGAAGATGCCGGTGGGCATGGGCGTACTCAGTGTGCGGGACTGGACACCGTACAGGATTTCGATGACCGCCCGCATCACGATGGACAGGGCAATGGTCAGCATGATCACCGACAGCATGGGCCGGCCCGACAGGGGCTGAATCAGCACAATGTGGATGACCACACCCAAGGCGGCAGAGGCGGCGATGATGGCGGCCACTGCCAGCGGAAAAGGCAGGCCCAGAAGATTGATCGTAGTGACGGCGAAATAGGCGCCGAAAGCCACAAACATCCCCTGGGCAAAGTTGAAGACATCGGTGGCTTTAAAAACCACCGCGAAGCCCAGGGCCACCAGCCCATAGATGCTGCCGAGCGCGATGCCGCTGAGTAGGACTTGAATGAGCATGATGGGTGACCTGGGTGAAGGGGCTTACTTCATGTACTTTTCGTAGTCGGCGAATTCGCCGAACGAAACATACTTCTTGGCGGCATAGTCATAGCCGATCATGCGAAAGCGCGAGGGGCCATCGTGGTCGGTCGGCGTGAAGACGATCGGCGCGGACAGTCCGTTGGTGTTGACGGTGAAGCCTTTGCTCATGGCCTCAACCAGTCTGGCGCGCGTCGGTTGGGGTCCGGCCAGTTGCAGGGCTTGGACGGCCATCTGTCCAACCACCCAGCCAGCCACGTAGTTGACGTCTTCCTTCATGGCACTGTGGTTGTATTTGTCAGCCGCTGCCATCATCTCCTTGTTGCCCGCTGACTGGTCGGCGCCGCCCGGCGTGAAGCAGCTGATAACGTTGTAGTTGGGGCCAGCCTCGGGGCCGATGGCCGCGTAGATCTGCGGCGACATCAGGTAGGAGATGCCGAAGGCCGGGATCTTCAAGCCGTACTGGTGCATGGCCTTCATGGTGAGGATGGCGGTGTTGCCTACGCCGTAGATCGTGATGAAGTCAGGCTTTTGCTTGATGATTTCCAGCACCTGCGGCGTGACGTCGGCGGCGGTGATCTTCATGGTCACCAGCGACGAGGTACCGCCATACTTTTTGACCGCGTCGGCGATGAACTGGGCGTATTCCACGCCGCCCGCGCTCTCGATCGAGACCACCATGACTTTCGGGCTCTTGACCTTGAGTTTTTCGGTCATGTAGCCGACGCCGGCCTTGGCCATTTCAGGGTAGGTGCAAAAGCCGCCATAGACCAGGGGGGAGGTGGGCTCGGACAGTGGCTTGGTGTGGGTGTAGGTGCCCACGATCGGAATCTTGCCGCCACGGATGGTGGGCGCCAGCGAGACCTGCGAGCTCGACGAGCCCATGCCTGAGATGGCGAGCACCGGTGTCTGGGTACTCAGCTTCTCATAGTTGATCTTGTCTTGCGCTGGGTTGAAGCGGCTGTCTTCGGCCAGCACATTGATGCGTCGGCCGTTGACGCCGCCCTTTTCGTTGATGCTGCGCACATAGGCTTGAAAGCCATTGGTCCAGATGCCCTGGGAGCCCGAAGCCGGACCGCTCAGGTCCATCATCACGCCCCAGTCGACGCGGTCTTTGTAGACGCCTTCAGACGGCGATTCGAATTGGGCCTGTGCGCTCAGGGCCAGGGTGCCGGCGGCCAGCGCTGCCAGCAGTCGTTTGCGCAGGGGTCCGCGCTGTTCGGTTTTTTGGTCTTGCATGAGATCTCCTCTCGGGTTGATGAAGCGGCGTGAATCGGTGGCAGGGGGTGGGGGTCACATCCTGCCCAAGCGTGAGAACCCCTTATCGGCCAGCCACGGCTTTGGGGCGGGAAAAATCGAAGCCTTCGTAGTCTTTCTCGACCACTTCCCGGCAACGTGCAGCGTAGGTGGAAAAGCCGCCGATATAAGGCAGGAAAACCCGGGGTTTGCCGGGAATATTGGCCCCCATGTACCAGGAATTGGCGCTGACAAACAAAGTGCCGTTGGCCACTTCCTGCACATGCTGGACCCATTGGTCCTGAGCGGCCTGCTGAGGATCGATTCGGGTATGGCCATGCTGGTCCATATAGGCCAGACAGTTGGCGACCCACTCGACATGCTGCTCGATCGAGACGATCACATTGGTCAGGATCGATGGGCTGCCCGGCCCGGTGATGGTGAACAGGTTGGGAAAGCCGGCCGTCATCAGGCCCAGGTAGGAGGTGGGGCCCGATTGCCACAGCTGCTTGAAGGTCTTGCCCTGTTCGCCAACCAGGTTCAGCCGCTCAAGGGCGCCGGTGACCGCGTCATAGCCGGTGGCGAACACCATGGCGTCGAGCTCGTAGCGGCCTTCTCGGGTGATGGCGGCGCTGTCGTCGAAGCGCTCGATGGGCGTGCTGCGAAGATCGATCAGCTCGACGTTGGGCAAGTTGTAGGTTTGGTAGTAGCCGGTATCGACGCAGATGCGCTTGGTGCCTATGCCGTGATCATGCGGCAGCAACTTTTCGGCTACGTCCGGGTTTTGAACCAGCTGCCGGATCTTGCCGCGCACGAATTCGCTGAGCAGCTCGTTGGATTGCCGGTTGATGAAGGTGTCATTAAAGGAGTGTGCGAAATTGGTGCCGCCCTTGCGCCAGCGGCGTTCCATTTCTTCGGCGCGTGCCTCGTCGCTCATCTCCAGCGCCGACTGCGTGCCGTATTCGTACATGATGCCCGAGCGGGTATTGCGCGCCTGCTCGCGGTATTTGGGGTAATTGCTCAGCCAGTCCTGTTGGTGGGCTGCATCGATGGGGCCGTTCCAGGCCGGTACGCTGAAATTGGGGGTGCGCTGGAACACATAGAGTTCCTTGGCCTGCTTGGCCAGTTGCGGAA
>JBILDR010000248.1:0-4696 GCA_044352515.1 Polaromonas sp. | reverse complement strand
CGGCCAGCGTATGACTGCTGGTGCTTGATCAATTGCCGCATCGCTGCGAGGGCGCAGCTCCCACACCCACACCCACACGCCGGCCGTGTTTGACCGTGTAGGAGCGCCGCCCCGGCGCGATGCGGCCGTCGATTCAGCGCATCGCCAGCATCGGAATGTCCCTGGCCTGCGCCAGTGCGTTGAGCCGATCGACGGTCTGAGTTGCCAGAAATCCTGCAATTGCTTTGGCCGTATCGGGTTTGAGCAGATCGCGCACCGGGTGGCTGATGCTCAGGCCCGCTGCCTCGCACAGGCGCTGCGCAAAATGCGGCTCCAGCGCTGCCACCGCAACGCGGCCGTCTTTGCAGGAGTAGAGCTTGTAGCCCGCGTGCGCCCCGCCGACCGGGCCCTCGGGCGTGGTCATCTTCCACTGCCGAGGCAGGGCCAGCCAGTGGGCCGCCTCTGATAAGGCCACCTCTCGAAAACTGCCCCGGCCACTGGTTTTTTGCTGCAGCACCGCCTGCAGAGTGGCTTCGCTGGCCAGCAATGCGCCGGCCATGTCGGCAAACAGGCTGGCCGGCAGGTCCAGGCCCGGCACCAGGCCCACCTCGGCTTGATAGGTCAGGTCGTGCCCGGGCACTTCGGCCATTAGGCCAGGCGCGCCGACGATCTGTATCAGGCTCAGTTGCGGGTACTGCTGGCGCAATGAGGCCCAGCCCAGCCCCAGCTTGCGCAGCGCCGAAGGCCGAAACGAGGCCAGCAGCACATCGGTCGTGGCCAGGCGCTTGTGCAGCGCCGCCTGCCCCGCCGGGGTTTTGAGGTCCAGGGTCAGTTCGCGCACGCCCGCGTGCAGCATCTCGTAGCCAGCCGGGGTGTAGGCCTTCATGGCGTCGCCGGCCGGCGGATTGATCTTTGTGCAGTGCGCACCCATGTCAGCTAAGCGGCGCAGGGCTGCCGGGCCGGGCAGGTTCAGCGCCAGGCTGATGACGCGTACGCCCTTGAGGGGCTTGGTGTTTCGGTTCATGCCGCCGAATTTAACCGACTGCTGGACAGTGCCTCCCCTTCAGGTTCCAGCGCCCATGCCAAAGTTCAGCGGCAGCCCCACGTAGTTCTCGGCCAGTGAGCGCGACATGGACTCGGAGCGAACCAGGTAATCGAGCTCGGCCTCCTGGATCTTCTGGCCAAAACCAGCGGTGTCCGGGAAGCGATGCATGAGTGAGGTGAGCCACCATGAAAAACGCTCAGCCCGCCAGACCCGAGCCAGGGCCTGCTGGGAATAGTGGTTGATGCCGGCCTCACTTTTCTCGTGATAGTGCTCGATGAACGCGTTCGAGAGGTATTTCACGTCGCTGGCGGCCAGGTTCAGCCCCTTGGCGCCGGTGGGCGGCACGATGTGGGCTGCATCGCCGGCCAGGAACATGCGGCCAAAGCGCATGGGCTCGGCGACAAAACTGCGCAGGGGGGCGATGCTTTTTTCGATGCTCGGCCCCACCGCGATGCGCTCGGCCAGATCTGGGTCCAGTCGGCGACGCAATTCGTCCCAGAAGCGCTCGTCGCTCCAGTCGGAGACCTTGTCATCGATCGGGCACTGAACGTAGTAGCGGCTGCGGGTGAGGCTGCGCATGGAGCACAGTGCGAACCCCCGCTCGCTGTTGGCGTAGACGACGGCGTGCGGCGAGACCGGCGGCACATCGGCCAGTATGCCCAGCCAGCCGAAGGGGTAGACCTTCTCGTACTCGCGGATGGCGCCGGGTGGCACGCTGGCGCGGCAAATGCCGTGAAAGCCGTCGCAACCGGCAATGAAGTCGCAATCGAGTGCATGCGTCCTGCCGTCCTTTTCATAGGTGACGCGTGGACGGTCGCCCTCAAAGTCATGCACCTGTACGTTGGCGGCTTCGTAGACCGAGGGCAGTCCAGCGGCTTGCCGCGCCTCCATCAGGTCGCGGGTCACCTCAGTCTGGCCGTAGGCCGTCACCACCTTGCCCTGGGTGAGCCCGGTCACATCGATGGGGTGGCGTGTGTTGGCAAAGACGAGTTCGATGCTGTGGTGAACCGTGCCTTCATGCGCTACGCGTTGTCCCACGCCTGCCTCTTGCAGCAGGTCGACGGTGATCTGTTCAAGAATGCCGGCCCGGATACGCCCGAGCACGTACTCCGGGCTCTGACGCTCGATGATGACTGCGTCTATGCCCGCCTTGTAGAGCAATTGGCCCAGCAAGAGACCGGCTGGCCCTGCGCCGATGATGGCCACCTGGGTGCACTGCGACTGAGGGGGTGTGGACATGGTTTCTCCTGCGGGGCTGAAAAGAAGGGGTCCTTGGCTGAGCCTCGGGTGGCACCTGCTGGGATCCCGGGCGCTGCGCGGCAAAGCAAAGAGCTTATAAGGCGCCTGGCCGCCGGTTTTCTGAGTCCATCCAAATTTGCGCGATCATCAGCCTGCTTGTGCGATGATCGCGCAATGTCGCTGAAAGCCACGAACTCAGGCGCTGTCCCTATTGCCAAGGCCGACCTGATCGAGGGCATGGTCAAAGGCATGGCCGTGCTCGAAAGCTTTGACATGCAGCGCCAGCGCCTCAATGCCACTTTGGCAGCTGAGCGGGCCGGCATCACCCGGGCTGCGGCGCGGCGCCATCTGCTGACCCTGGCCCATTTGGGCTATTTGGAGACCGATGGCCGCTATTTCTGGCTTTCGGCCAAGGTGCTGCGGTTTTCTGGCAGCTTCCTGGCCTCGTCGCGCCTGCCGCGGGCGGTGCAGCCTGCGCTCAACCGTCTGGCTGCCCAGACCGGCGATTCCTTTTCGGTGGCGGTGCTCGATGCCCACGAGGTGGTGATCATCGGCCGCAGCGGCCATGGCCTGCGCCGCAGCGCCGGTAGTGCCAGCTCGGCAGGCATAGGAGCTGGCGTTACGGCCCAGGCTTACGGCCTGCATTTGGGTGCCCGTTTGCCTGCCCATGCCACCTCCACCGGCCGCATCCTACTGGCCAACCTGCCTGCAGCCCAGTTCAAGGCCTGGCTACAGGAGCGCCTGATCGACGGGCGCCTGCCGCGCCTGACCGCCCACACTTTGAGCGAAGAGCGCTTGTTCAAGCAGGCGATTGCCCAGGCGGCGCGCGAGGACTTCGCCTTGGCCAACCAGGAGCACGAGTTGGGTGTACACGCTTTGGCCGTGCCTCTGCGCGATCCGCATGGACGCACCGTCGCTGCCTTGAATGTGGTCAGCACCGCCGAGCGCCTTGCGCCCGAGGTCTTGCAGCGCGACTGGCTGCCCCTGCTGTTCGATGCCGCCGCTCAGTTACGCGAAACACTTTGACCCTCATCCAAAAAAAAAGCCACCGGTCCTTTCGGCACCGGCGGCTGCTAACTCTTCATCAAGAATCGAGGGGGAAGTTCAGCACTGCGTCATGGTGAAGCAGGGTTGGGATTTCCCCATGCATGGATCCGTTACAAACCATCCACAGACACATATTAGGGCGCCACGGTCTGCACGTATCTAGTGGTTTAACCCGATCACTTGTGAGCCATGCGCCCATCGGCTGAGGGCTACGCTGCAACGATGAGATTCGAAAGGTGGGCCGGCCCCTCGCTGCGCAAGGGGCCCCGGTTATACTAGCTGCTTCGGAGTGTGGCGCAGTCTGGTAGCGCACCTGCTTTGGGAGCAGGGGGTCCAAGGTTCGAATCCTTGTACTCCGACCAAGTTTTACAGCGCCAAGCCCGTTTCACGGGCTTTTTTTGTTCTTGCCCCGACGGTGCACTGCGAGTCCGCCCGGTCCGGCCGCGCTAAGATTTCAGACATCTGCCCGTAGCTCAGTTGGATAGAGCAACAGCCTTCTAAGCTGTGGGTCGGGGGTTCGATCCCCTCCGGGCAGGCCATATCGACTGCACACACCATCGCCAGAGGCCTCAAAGCCGGTGTTGCCCTGAGGGATGCGCGCTTTATTGGAGGTCCAGCCGTGGACTCAACAAGTTTCGCAGGCAGTTCGGGCCAAGGCGACGACCTTGGGTGCTGCAGCCCAGTCCGCGGTGGCGCGGGGGGCCGTGCTCCCCCGGGCAAACCCGACTGCAAGACCCGATTGACTATGGGATAGCATGATCTATGAAGAAATGGCGTTTTTCCTGATTTGACTTTTTAGAGTCCAGGGGAAATACTGGTTCCACATGAGAAACAATGGAGTACACCATGTCGCAAGCCCTCTTGCTGCAAAACGCTCAGGTGATTGATGGCACCGGCCGAGCCCCTTTTATTGCCTCAGTATTGATCGAGGGCGACACCATTGTTGCTGTGGGCGCCGATGCCGACGCGCGGGCGGCCAGCTTGCCGCAGCTGCAGCGCATGGACCTGAGCGGGCGCTCGGTCATGCCCGGTCTGATCGACGGCCATGTGCATTCGACCTTTGATGACGCGGCTGGCCATGACGAGCTGTTCTACCACCGCCGGCCGGGCATGGCCGCCATCACAGCAGTGCGCAATGTGCGCAAGATGCTGGCTTCTGGCCTGACGGGGTTTTTTGACGCCGATTCGATTTTTGACCTGGGCGTGGACCTCAAGGAGGCCATCAACCATGGCGTGATTGAAGGTCCGCGCATGGTGGTGGGCGGCTACGCCCTGATGACTTCGGTAGGCGGGGCCGCTGGCCGGCTCATGCCCGATCATGGCACCATGGCCTATGCCCGCTTGGTGCGCGGCAAGGACGAGTTGGTGGCCGAGGTGCGGCGCCAG
>JBILDR010000072.1:0-15485 GCA_044352515.1 Polaromonas sp. | reverse complement strand
CCAACCATCCCGAAACAAGGCCGGATATAAGGATGCAGCCGACTTCTTCACAAAATCGAGCAAAACCGCTTGTCAGCCGGGAGGCATCCATATAAGCGCCGCCCTCGGCGCGATGCGAGGGGGATTGTCTAGGGGTCGTGCTCTGGCGCAGAGGGCTCCGTCTCTTGTGGGAGCGCCGCCCTCGGCGCGATGCGGCTGCTGGCCAAGCGCAGCATTTTTCAGGACGCATTGAAGACGGGCGCACGGGTGGGCACTGCGCTGCTCGTGTCCCCCGCCTCGGCTAGCGCCTCGGCTCCTCCTCTACCTCGCCGCGCAGCGCCCACCCGCACGCCCTCCGGTGGTGCGAGCGACGCGCCCTCGGCTCAGCTTGCCCGGGCCATGCCTGCGAGCCTAAACCCTCAGTACCCGACCCGGATTGAGGATCCCCTGCGGGTCCAGGGCGCGTTTGATGCTGCGCATCATCTCGAGGGCCACCGGGCTCTTGTGGTGTTCAAGCTCGCCCACCTTGAGGCCGCCGACGCCGTGCTCGGCCGAGATCGAGCCGCCGAAGGTACGCACCGCTTCGTAGACCAGGCTGTTGACCCGCGCTTCCTGTGTTTTCAGAAATAGTTTGGCATCCCCGCCCGCAGGTGCCTGCACGTTGTAGTGCAGATTGCCATCGCCCAAATGCCCGAAATTGACCACACGCACGCCGGCGATCTCTCCTTCGAGCAGGGCCTGGGCATGGCGCACAAATTCCGGGATGCGCGAGATCGGTACCGATATGTCGTGCTTGATGTTCAGCCCCTCTTCGGCCTGGGCCAGCGGGATGGACTCGCGCACATGCCACAGCTGCCGCGCCTGGCTGATGTTTTCGGCCACCACCGCATCGCCGACCAGGCCTTGCTCCAAAGCTTGCTCCAGCACGCGCTCCAGCATGGCCCGGGCGTGCTCGGGCGACTCGTGGTCGGAGTGCTCGAGCAGTACGCCATAAGCGCTGCTGTCATGAAACGGTACGCGCAGCTGGGGGAAGTGCTTGACCACCAGGCTCAGCGCAAACTGGCTCATCACCTCAAAGCCGGTCAGGCAGGCGCTGAGTTGCTGCTGTGCCAGGCCGAGCAGGGCGACCGCCTTTTCCATCGATTCGACTGCGGCCCAGGCGGTCAATTGCGCCGTCGGCAGCGGGTAGAGCTTGAGGGTGGCTGCGGTGATCACGCCCAGCGTGCCTTCGCTGCCGATGAAAAGGTCGCGCAGGTCATAGCCGGTGTTGTCCTTGCGCAGGCCCGAGAGGCCCTCCCAAACTTCGCCTTGGGCCGTGACCACCTGCAGGCCCAGGCAGAGCTCGCGGGCATTGCCGTAGCGCAGCACCTGCGTGCCGCCGGCGTTGGTGGCCAGGTTGCCGCCTATGGTGCAACTGCCTTCGGCAGCCAAGCTCAGGGGAAACAGCAGGCCCTCTTGCTGTGCGCGTTCCTGCAAGGCCTGCAGGATGCAGCCGGCTTCGACCGTCACGGTGAGGTTGGCCTTGTCGATGGCCAGCACTCGGTTCATGCGCTGCAGGCTGAGCACCACCTGGCGGCCGGAATCGTCAGGGGTGGAGCCCACCACCAGCCCGGTGTTGCCGCCTTGCGGCACCATGCTCACCCCGTGCCTTGCACAAGCTTGCACCACCTGCGCCACCTGCGTGGCTGAGTCGGGCCGCACCACCGCCAGCGCCTTGCCGCGGCTCCGCTTGCGCCAGTCGGACTCCCAGGCGCTCAGGTCGCCCTCTTTGAGCACATGGGTAGACCCGCAGATCTGCGCCAGCTCTTGCAGCAGCGTGGTAGCGGGCTGGCTCATGGCTGGGCCTCGTCCACGCGTGGCGCTGCCAGCCTGACCCGTACATGCAGGGCGCAGGCGGTGAACAAGCTCAGGCACAGGGCGACCTCGATCAGCGCCAGGATATTGCCCGGAGGCTTGTCGCTCCAGGCGCGCACTGCTCCCTCGGTGAAGTAGAGCCAGACCATCAGGCTGACCCAGCGGTAGGTATAGAGCTTCCTCTTGAGCAGGCCTGCCAGCGGCACGCACAGGGGTAGTACCTTGAGTGCCAGCAGCGAGCCGCCCGGCCGTATCGGGGCCAGCCACATTTCCCATGCGAGCCCCAGGATGATCAGGCCGGCCAGGCTGCCGACGGCCAGCCAGCGGGTGAAGTCAACGGAGGGAGTGTTCATGGGGATGGCATGATACCGGGCATGCGGTTTTCAGCCCTCAAACACACCCTGATGCACTTTCCGTGGAGGGATACTGCGCGCACCCTGCGCGAGCGCTTCCGTGAAGACCGGCTGGGGCTGAGCGCCAGCAGCCTGACCTTCACCACGTCGATCGCCCTGGTTCCCTTCTTGACGGTGGCGCTGGCCATATTCACCGCCTTTCCCATGTTCGCCAAATTGCAGAGCGTGGTGCAGGCCTGGCTGGTCGAAAGCCTGGTGCCCGAACACATTGCCAGGCAGGTGCTCGGATACCTGAGCCAGTTCACCCGGCAGGCCAGCCGCCTGGGTGCGGTCGGTCTGGCGGTATTGGTCCTGTCCGTGCTGACGCTGGTGATGACGATAGAGCGCACCCTCAACGGCATCTGGCGGGTGCAGCGGGTGCGGCCGCTGGTCCAGCGGCTTTTTATCTATTGGGGGGTGATCACCCTGGGCCCACTGCTGCTGGCCGCAAGCCTGGCCGCCACCTCTCAGTTCATGCCGCTGCTGGCGGGCAGCAAGGCCCTGTCGGGCTTAAGTGCCTGGCTGCTCGACGCACTGGAATTTGTGCTGCACGCCGGCGCGATGGCGGCGCTGTTTCGCTACATGCCCAACACCCATGTCGCCTGGGGCCATGCCTGGAGTGGCGGCGTGTTCGTTGCCGCTGGTCTGGCCCTGGCCAAGGAGGTGCTGGCGCTCTATCTCAAAAGCGTACCGACCTACTCCGTGGTCTATGGCGCCTTTGCCACCGTGCCCATCTTGTTGGTCTGGATATACCTCGCCTGGTTGATCGTGCTCATGGGCGCGGTGGTCACAGCCTATCTGCCCAGCCTGCTCTCCGGCCATGCCCGGCGCATGGGCCGGGTGGGCTGGCCTTTCGAGCTGGCGCTGGCCTGTGTGCAGCAACTGCAACGCATGCGCAGTACCCCGCCGCACGGCCTGAGCGCGCAAGCCCTGGCCCGGGCCTTGCACGTGGACTTGCTGCAGCTCGAGCCCCTGCTCCAGACCCTCAGGCAAATCCAGTGGATCGCCGCTGTCGAGTTGGCAGACGGCGGCGAACCGGTCTGGGTCCTGCTGGCCGACCCTGAGCAAACCCTGCTGGCCCCGCTGGCCCAAGCGCTGCTGCTCGAACGCGGCCCGAGCACCGAGCTCTTTTGGCAGGGCAGCGGCTGGCAGGACATGAGGCTGAGCGAGGTGCTTTGAGGATTCGTACGCCGCTGCGGGGGGCGATGCTAAACTCGTAATGTTCCTACACGATGTCCCACATCATGAGCGCTCAATATGCAGACCGTCAACATCCGGCAACTTAAGACCAATCCCAGTACTGCGCTGGCTGCTGCGCGCGCCGACGATATGGTCGTTGTCATGAACCGGGACCACCCACAGGCCCTGCTGGTTGATCTGGAAAAGCTGGGGCTGCCCGACCTGCCGGCTGTGCGCGTGGCATTGGCGGTGTCTTTGTTTCGCAGCGCTGCTGTGTCGGCGGGATTTGCTGCCCGAATGGCGGACAAACCATTGGCCGAAATGCTGACGCTGTTCTCCAGCCAGGGCATACCGCTTACTGGCAACGACAAAGCCGCTGCCGATGAAGCCCGCGCCGAAATGCGTGACGCCCGAGATTGGTTGGTCAAGTCCGCTGCGTGAACCGGCGCGTCGTTATTGCCGATGCGGGGCCGCTGATTGCGCTGGCACGTATCGAGGCGCTTGACCTCCTGCGCCAGTTGTTCGGCCGCGTGTTCATCACCACCACGGTCTGCAATGAAATCTTGCCCGTCATGGCTGCCTTCGCTGACGCCGACTTACTGGTAAGCGCCTTATCCGAAGGCTGGGTCAATGTGGTCGAAGTGCCGACTTCCGATGACAAGCCACTCAACCCGGGTATCGACGCAGGAGAAGCCAGCACCCTACAGGTGGCCAGGCATTGGCGGGAGGCGGGAGACGCTGTGCTCGTCGTGATGGACGATCGCGCGGGTCGGCTGGAAGCCAAGAGTCATGGACTTGCCCTCATCGGCTCGGCGGCGGTGATCGGTCTGGCGAAGACGGAAGGCTTGATCCCTGCTGCACGCCCATTGTTGGAGCAGATGGTGGCGTCTGGCTATTTCATTGGGCCGTCTATCGTCTCTGCGGTATTGGCAAACGTAAACGAATAGCAATCAGGTCATGACCGTTTTCTTGCTGGAGGCCGGGTTTCTGGGGGTCATGCTTTTCGGGATGAATTGGGTGGTTCGGCGCCTTCACTTCATGGTCACAGTGATGGTGGCTTTGGACACTTCCTGTCGGATGGCCTGAGCGCTCCTCGCCCCCCCCCCCAGTGCTCCGCGCGGCCTTTTCCCCATTGGGCAGAGCAAAAGCCGTTTCCAGATTCAGCCCAGCTTGAGCGGCGCGGCGTAGCCTGTCATTTCGAGGTAGCCCAGGCCGATACGGCGCCCCTGGCCATCGCGCAGCTCGCTCAGTCCCTCCCAATAAATGCCGCCTGTCGAGTTGCGGCTGTCGAGTTCCTGGCTGTCGAGCAGGGCGGCGACGGTATGGGTGCCGGCTGGGGTGTCGATTTGCCACTGCACCGGGTAGCGCGCCCGCGAGCTGGGGCTGACCCAATGGCGCATGGGCTGCATGCGCACCTGTTCGGGTGCAAAGCTGATGCTCGCGCCACCGGCCTTGCGAAACGAGCCGCCGGCCCACAGGGCGCTGCCGTCGGCGCGGCGCAGGGTGAAGGCGGTGAGCGCGCTGCCGTCGTCCAGGTTCATGCCTATCCAGTCCCAGCCTACCGCATCGGGATGCAGGATTTCTTCGCTCCATTCATGGTCCAGCCAGGCTCGGCCTTCAACGGCCATGCGCCGGCCCTGCACACTGATGGTTCCTTGGGCGGCCAGCTGCGGCTGGCTGTAGTAGTAGCTGGCTTGCCTTTCCTGGGGCCCCTTGCGCGACAGGCCCTGCTGGCCTTGCAGCAGCAGCGGCTGGGTGGTTTTGAACACCAGCTCCAGCCCGATATCGCGGGCCGGCAGGCTGGCGCGGTAGGTGCTGGCCTGAGGCGGGCCTTCGCGCCTGAGCTGCCAGCGCTCCAGGCGCAGCGCGGTGTCTTCGGTGGACGCCTGCGCCAGCCCAAAGCCTTCGCGGGCTATGGCTTGGTCATGCCAAAGCCGCCCGCCTTGCACATCGCTCACCGCCACATGGGCAAAGATGAGCTGGCGTGCGGCAAAGCGCGAGCGCATGCCTTGGGTCACATCCACCCGGCTGCGAAAGAAGGTGAGCTGAAAGCCCAGCAGGCCGCCTTTGGGCTGAAGCCCGTAGCCGGTGATGTACCACCACTCGGTGCGCAGCTGCGGGTGGGCGCCAAAGTCGCGCGGAAAGACGAGTGCCTGCGCCGGCAGGGCCAGTGCGCCCGGGCTCGCGGCGGGCAGCAGGGTGCCGGCCAGGGCCTGCATCAGGGCGCGGCGTTGCAGCGGGCTGGGCATCACCAATCCTCCTTGACCGCCAGCACCGCCTGTGCGCTGGCGGCAGCGCGGCCGGCCAGCCAGGCGGTCAGGGTGCCGGCGGCCATCACCGCCAGCGCCAGGGCCAGCAGGCTCAGGGTGGGGATGTGCAGGTCCATGGTCCAGCGAAAGCTTTGGGGGTTGATCACATGCACCAGCACCAGCGAGACCCCTAGGCCCAGCAGCAGGCCTGCAGCGGCGCCAGCGGCGGTCCAGGCCAGGCCCTCGCCGGCGACCACCGCCAGCACCTGAGCGCGTGTCAGCCCCAGATGCGCGAGCAGGCCAAACTCCTTGCGGCGCGCCAAGACCTGCGCGCTGAAGCTGGCCGCCACCCCGAACAAGCCTATGCCTATGGCCACGGCCTGCAACCAGTAGGTCACCGCGAAGCTGCGGTCAAAAATGCGCAGCGACATGGCGCGGATTTCGCCGCTGGAGGCCATCTCCAGGCTGGGCCATGCCGGCTGTGCCTGCTGCAGGGTCTGTGTGATGGCCTGCTGCACGGCGGCTACCTCCTGCCCGGGCTTGAGCCAGAGCGCCAGGTCATTGATGCGTGTATCACCGCTCAGCCGCCGGTAGTCGCGCTCGTCCATCATGACCGCGCCGAACTGGCGCGCATAGTCGCGCCAGATGCCGGCCACAAAGTAGGTGGGGGCTTGGGCGCTGGTCTCGCCCAGGGCGGTCTGCCAGCGTTTGAAGGGCTGCCCGGCGCGCGCACCGTAGAGCTCGACCATGGCCTCGCTGACGTAGATCGGAATCTGCCCCTGCGGCACCGGCAGGGGGTCGTCGAGCAGCGGCAGGCTCAGGCGGGGCTGGCTGAGATCGCGGGCGATCAGGCTGACCGGCGGCTGGCCGGCCTCCAGGGTGAGGGAGCGCACCCGCAGGGTATCGATGCGCTCGATACCGGGCAGGCTGCGCAGCTTGGCCACCAGTGCCGGTTCAAAGTAGACGGTATCGGCAGCCGCCGCATTGCTGCTGCTGCGCAGGTAGAGATCGGCAGGCAGTATCGTTCCCAACCATTGATCGACTGAGAGTCGAAAGCTGCTGACCATCACCGTCAGCGCCACCGCCAGGCTCAGGGCCGCGACCACGCCGCTAACTGCCACCGCCGCACTTTCTCGCATGCGGCCGGCGCGCTCAATGGCCAGCAGCGGCAAGAGCCTGTGACCGAGCATGCGCTTGACCCCGGGGTAGAACAGCGCGATCAGGCCGGGCAGGGCGCCGATACCGCCCACCAGCATCAGCGCCACCGCCGCATAAGCGGCCAGGGCCATGCCGGCAATCGGCGGCATAAGGGCCAGCAGGCCGCTGGCCAGCAGCAGGCCCAGGCTCCAGCCCAGACGGTGCTTGCCCGCTGCTTGCAGCCCCAGGCCCTTGAGGGTTTGCGCCGGCGGCAATTGCCCGGCGGCCCGCGCAGGCCACCATCCGCCCAGGGCGGCGGCCACTACCCCCAGGCTGCCGTAGACCAGGGCGGCAGCCGAGTTCCACTGCAGGCGCGGCTCGGTGCCCGGGAAATAGCCACCCCCCAGATCGCCGCCCAGCGCGTGCAGGCCCAGGGCCGCCAGTGCCGTGCCCAGCGCCAGGCCGCCGGCGCTGCCCAGCGCCCCCAAAATCAACGATTCGGCCAGCACCCATTGCTGGCGCTGGCGGGCGCTCAGGCCGAGCACGCCCAACAGGGCCAGTTGGCCCGATCGCTTGGCCACGCTCAGCCACAGCACAGAAAACACCAGGAAGGCGCCGGTGAACAAGGCCACCAGGGCCAGCACCGTCAGATTGACCCGGTAGGCCCGCGACAGCTGGCTGATCCGCGATGCCGCTTCGGCCGGCTCGACCACCAACAGGCGAGCCGGCCAGTTGGGCAGCGCCTGCCACTGCGTCTGTGCCGCCGCGCGGTCGGCGCCCGCGACCAAGCGCACATCAATGCGAGTGAGTTCGCCGCCGCGCCCAAACAGGTCCTGCGCCGCGCCCAAGTCCATCACCGCCAGCGGCGGCCCGCCAGCACTCACGCTGCCGGCCACCCGCACCTCAAGCACCTGGCTGCCGCTTTGCAATTTCAAAGGCCCGGCACCGAGCTGCTGGCGTGCGCTGGCATTGAGAAACACGGTGGCCGGCGCAAAGACCGACCAGCGCTGGATCGTGTCGTTTTGCCCCTGGTCTGCTGGGCTTGGCGTGCTGTCCGGTCGCGGCAGCAGGGCGGGTGTGATGGGCGCCACCCGCAGCGCGTCCAGGCCCAGCAGCCTGAGTTTGATGGCCTTGCCGCCGACGATGGCCGAGGTTGCCAATTCCAGCACCGGGCTGGCTGCCGCCACCGCAGGCGCTTGCATCACCAAGCCATAGACCTGCTCGTCAAATGGCCCCTGGGCGGCACGCAGCTCCAGATCGCTTTGCCCGCCGATGGATCGGCTGGCCTGGGCGAATTCGCTCAGCGCCGAAGCATTGATCAGATGCACCGCAAAAGCCAGTGCCACCCCGAGCATCACCGCCAGCACGGCTGCGCCATGGCGCCAGGGGTGGTGGCGCAGTTCCTGCCAGGAGCAGGTGCGCAAGAGCTGGAGGATGATCATGGGGTGCGTAGTTTCGCGGGTTTGTGGTCCAGGTTTGAATCCAATTGGTTTTTTTGACCCTAAATCTATTTCACCGATATCATCGATTGCTCACCAAATAGTTCCCCTTGGAGTGGTCGTCCATGGCCAGCATCACGATCCGCAACCTGGAAGACGATATCAAGCAGCGCCTGAGGGTACGCGCTGCCTTGCACGGGCGATCCATGGAGGAAGAAGCCAGAGACATCCTCAGGCGGGTCCTTGCCGAGGCAGAGCCGCCCCGCAATCTCGCCGCCGCGATTCGCTCTCGCTTGTGTCCCGCTACCCGCGCTGAACTCCAGCTACCTGTGCGATCCGCGCTTGTGTCATCGGATGCGCGGCGCTTGTGCCCATAGTGGTAAACCTCAAAATGAATGAGAGCCATCGTCAAAGAAAACTTGGGTCCCACAACAAGAAGTCAACGCTGTTGATAGGTTCAATCCAGACCGCAATGACCGGGGCTGACTACGTCGTTGCGATAAGCGCTGATGGAGAGATGAAGCTGCTGGCCAAGCGGCGCTGGTGGTCCGATGTTGGACTGCGGATGGCCAGCGCTGCAAAGCCCGGCCGCAGGCAGGCCGGGCCTGGAGCACTCAGGCCGGCTGCAGCCCTTGCGCGGTCAGGCGCAGCACCCGGTCGGCGCGCGCTGCGGCCGGCTCTGAATGGGTGACCAGCACCAGGGCCGAGCCCTGGCTGCGGGTTTGGGCGCTCAGCGCGTCCATGACCTGGGCGGCGGTGCCTGGATCCAGGTTGCCGGTGGGCTCATCGGCCAGCAGCAGGGCCGGGCGGTGGATCAGCGCCCGGGCAATGGCCACCCGCTGAAGCTGACCGCCCGAGAGCTGCTGCGGCAAACGCTCGCCCAGGCCGCTCAGGCCCAGGGCGTCGAGCAGTTGGCTCACCCGCTCGGGCTCCTTGCGGCCCAGCAGCATCAGGGGCAGGGCGATGTTCTGGCTCACGTCCAGGTGGGGCAGCACATGGAAGGCCTGGAACACAAAGCCCACATGCTGACGCCGCAGCAAGGCGCGTGCGTCGTCCCCCAGGCCATCGAGCGTTTGGCCGCACAAGAGCACCTGGCCCGCGTCCCAGGAGTCCAAGCCGGCCATGCAGTTGAGCAAGGTGGACTTGCCCACGCCCGAGTCGCCCACGATGGCCACAAATTCGCCGGCGGCCAGCTCAAGGTTTACCCCTTCGAAGATCCTGGCTTGCCCGTAGCGCTTGGCCAGTCCCTGGATCTGCAGCGGTGAGGATGCGGCCATGTTCACGCCGGCCCCCACAGGGCCAGCACCCGGGCCAGCACCTGGTCTTGCGCGTCGGGTGCGTCGCAGGCCACGATCTGTCTGTGCGCCATGCTGCGCAGCCAGGTGATCTGGCGCTTGGCCAATTGGCGGGTGGCGGCAATCCCACTGCTGCGCAGGGCTTGGAACTGTGCGGGGCTGAGCGTGGGGGCCTTGTCGCCCGGACCGGCATTGACTTCTTGCAGCGCCTGCCAGCATTGGCGGTAGCCGACGCAGCGCAGGGCGGGCAGGTCGGGGTGTAAGTCGCTGCGCTGCATCAGCGCCCAGACTTCCTCCAGCAGGCCTTGGGCCAGCATCTGGTCAAAACGGACGGCGATGCGTTCATGCAGCCAGGCGCGGTCGTCGGGCTCCAGTGAAATCAGTGCGATGGGCAGGCTGTCCTGCTTCGACGCTTGCTGGTGGAAAGATGAGAGCGTGCGCCCCGTGACCCGCCAGACCTCCAGCGCGCGGGCGATGCGCTGGGCATCGCCTGGCGGCAGGCGGGCGGCGGTGGCGGGGTCGACTTGGGCCAGCTCGGCATGCAGGGCCGGCCAGCCGCTGGCCGCAGCCTCCTGAGCGATCTGCTCGCGCACCGCGGGCGTGGCCGGCGGCATGTCGTCGAGTCCGTCCGTCAGCGCCTTGAGGTAGAGCATGGTGCCGCCCACCAGCAGGGGGCGGCGGCCGCGGGCGCGAATCTCTTCGATCAGGCGCAGCGCGTCGCGCCGAAAATCGGCTGCGCTGTAGGGCTGTAGCGGGTCGCGGATATCGATCAGGTGGTGCGTCACACTGGCCAATTCCTGCGCCGAAGGTTTGGCGGTGCCCAGGTCCATGCCCCGGTAGACCAGGGCCGAATCGACGCTGATGATTTCTACCGGCCAGCGCGCGGCCAGCGCCAGCGCGGCAGCGGTCTTGCCGCTGGCGGTCGGGCCGGTCAAGGCGATCAGGGTGGGTTCTGGCATGGCGAGGGGCGGGTGCGCTGGTGCTCGGGGTGTGGCGGCTCAGGAGTTGAGCCTCACAGCGGCAGCGCGCGAGGTTAGCAGATGCCATGCGGCGTGGGATTGGCGGGGTCGATGCCGAGCCGGGCTCTTCTACACTGGTGGGCCCAAGCGCCTTGCCATGAACAACCCTATTTCATCCTCTGATTCTTCGTCCAAGCCAAACCTGGCCTGGGCTTCGCAGCCGCCCACCTTGGCCTGGGCCCTGGGCCTGGCCGGACTGATCCCCTTTGTGATGGGCTCTGCCTTGCAGTGGTATGGGCCGCCAGGCTGGCGCATGCTGGCCGGCATGGCCCTGCTCAGCTACGGGGCGGTGATCGTGAGTTTCCTGGGCGGCATTCACTGGGGCCTGGCCATGCGGGCCAGCCCGGTGCCGGTGGCCAGGCTGGTCTGGGGGGTGCTGCCCAGCCTGCTGGGCTGGCTGGCGGTGTTGCTCGATAGCCCCTGGGGTCAGGTCGTGTTGGCGCTGAGTTTGCTGGCCTGCTTTGCGGTCGATCGCAGCGTGTACCGGTCCTCGGGTCTGGCGTCTTGGCTGGCGCTGCGCGCCATCTTGACCTTGGTGGCCACGGCCAGCGTTTTGATGGGCGCTCTCGCCTATTGGTGGGGCTGAGCGGGCAGGCCTGTTTGAGCTTGCTGGCGAATCAGCGCCCGCGCATGAACAGCGCGTCGAGCTCGCGCACGGTGATCTGGCGCCAGGTGGGGCGGCCGTGGTTGCATTGGTCTGAGCGCTCGGTTTGTTCCATCTGACGCAGCAAGGCGTTCATTTCTTCCATGCTCAGGCGCCGGTTGGCCCGCACCGCGCTGTGGCAGGCCAGGGTGGAGAGCAGCTCATTGCGGGCGCGGGTCAGCACCTGCTGGCCCTCGTGCTGGGCCAATTCGGCCAGTACGCTGCGCGCCAGTTCTACCGCATCGCTGTCGGCCAGATGGCTGGGGACGGCCCGCACCGCCAGGGTTTTGGGCGAGAGGGCGCTCACCTCCAGGCCCAGGGCCAGCAAGGTGTCCTGCGCTTCTTGGGCAGTGGCTATTTCCTGTGGCGTGGCGGCAAAGCTGGCGGCGATCAGCAGCGGTTGGCTGGTGATGCCGCTGTGTTCGAGCTGGCCCTTGAGACCTTCGTAGACGATGCGCTCATGCGCGGCATGCATGTCCACCACCACCAGTCCCTGGTTGTTTTCAGCCAGGATATAGATGCCTTGCAGCTGTGCGATGGCTCGGCCCAGCGGCCATTCGCCTTCTGGCAGTGCTGGCGTGGCGGCCTGATTTGTAGCAGCCGCAGACCAGGCGGGTGCAGCGGGTTCAGCCGCATGGAGCCTTGTCGCAGGGGCGGCGGGCCAGGAGGAAGGCGGGGCGAGAGGAGATGAATCCGGCGATGAGCTCTGAGCTGAGGTGCCGGGCCACATGGCCGACATGTCGTTGATGCGCGCATCCTGCCGCAGGGGCAGGCCGCCTTGCTGCCAGGCCGGTGGCCGATGGAGGCTCGCTGGTGGCCAGCCGCGCTCCGGGGCTGCGCCTGCAAGCGCGGGCCATGCTGGGCTGCCGGCAGGCGCTTGCGTGCCATCGGCCAGCGCCGCGCGCGGCGCGGCCAGTGCGTTTTCAACCGCGTGCAGCACCGCATGATGGACCTCGCGGCTGTCGCGAAAGCGCACCTCGATCTTGGTCGGATGGACATTGACATCCACCCGCATCGGGTCGATCTGTACGTACAGGGCATAGACCGGCTGCCGGTGGCCGTGCAGCACGTCTTCATACGCGCTGCGGGCTGCGTGGCTGATGATCTTGTCACGCACGAAGCGGCCATTGACATAGGCAAACTGCTGGTCGGCGCGGGCGCGGGCCAGCTCGGGCAGCCCGACCCGGCCGCGCACACGCACCACCGGCCCGGGGCCGCTGGAGGCGTAGTCGACCTCCAGTGACTGCTGGCCGAATTCTTCGCCCAGCACGTCGGCCAGCCGGCGCGCTGGCCCATCGGCGGGCGCAGCGCGCCACTGCTCGATCATCTTGCCCTCATGCCAGATCGCAAAGCCCACATCGGGCCGGGCCAGCGCGTGCCGGCGCACCGCGTCTATGCAGTGCGCCAGTTCGGTGGCGTCGGCCTTGAGGAATTTGCGGCGGGCAGGGGTCGCAAAAAAGATCTCGCGCACCTCGACCGTGGTGCCAATGGCGCGCGCCGCCGGCTTGAGCTCACCCGTGCGGGCGTCGAGCTGCCAGGCATGCTCGGCATCGGCGGTGCGCGAGAGCACGCTCATGTCGGAAATCGAGGCAATGGCGGCCAGCGCTTCGCCGCGAAAGCCCATGGTGCTGACCGACTCCAGGTCGTGCAGCGAGCCTATTTTGCTGGTGGCGTGGCGCTTGAGGGCCACCGGTAGCTCTTCGGCTGCGATGCCCAGGCCGTTGTCCTCGACCCGGATCATGCGCACCCCGGCTGCCGATAAGCGCAGCACGATCTCGCTGGCGCCGGCATCGAGCGCGTTGTCGAGCAGCTCGCGCACTACGGATGCGGGCCGTTCGACCACCTCGCCAGCGGCGATCTGGCTGATCAGCTCATCGGGCAGTTCACGAATGGGGCGGCGAGGAGGGAGGGCGGTGTCAGGCACGCGCGGATTGTAGGACTGGCCTTGTGGTGCCGAGGTCGGCCCTCCCACCAGAAATCCAGTAAGCCGTCGGCAGCGCGGTGTGGGAGTCTTTCCCTCCCATAAAGTCCGCCAGGCGGTAGGCAGTGGTGTGGGAGCCGCGCCCCGCGGCGATGGGACGCTTGATCGACCGCCGCATCGCGCCGAGGGCGGCGCTCCCACAAAAGATTCAGCAGATCGGGCCGAGGGCGGCGCTCCCACAAAAAATTCAGCAGATCGGGCCGAGGCGACCCTCCCACAAGAAATCTGGCAGCCGTGGCAGGGATGTGGGAGCCGCGCCCTCGCGGCGATGGGGCGCTTGATCGAATGCCGCATCGCGCCGAGGGCGGCGCTCCCACAAAAGATCCAGCAGATCGGACCGAGGCGACCCTCCCACAAGAAATCTGCCAGCCGTGGGCAGGGATGTGGGAGCCGCGCCCTCGCGGCGATAGGGCCTTGGTGCAAGGGCTGTGCTTGTTTACAGGCCGCATCGGGCCGAGGGCGACCCTCCCACAAGAAAGCCAGCAGGCCGCCAGCAGGGGTGTGGGAGCCGCGCCCTCGCGGCGATGGGGCGCTTCATCGAACGCTGCATCGCGCCGAGGGCGGCGCTCCCACAAAAGATCCAGCAGACCGGGTCGAGGCGGCCCTCCTACAAGTCGGCGTCTGGGGCAGCGCCTGGCTATGGGCCTAGGCCGGCATGCCAGAATCCGCCTCTATGGAGCTGGTAACTTTTCTCATCGATTTCATCTTGCATGTGGACCGCTATCTCGAAGCGTTCACCCGCGACTATGGGGCCTGGGTCTATGCCCTGCTGTTTCTGATCATCTTCGTCGAAACCGGCGTGGTGCTGATGCCGTTTTTACCGGGCGATTCGCTGCTGTTCATTGTGGGTACCTTGTGCGGAGCTCAACTGCTCAGCCTGCCCCTGGTCATGACTTTGCTCTTGGTGGCGGCGGTGTTGGGCGACCAGTGCAATTACATGATCGGGCGCTGGGTGGGGCCGCGGGTCTTCGCCTGGCCCGATTCGCGCTTTTTCAATCGCGCTGCCTTCAATCAGGCGCATCTGTTTTACGAGCGCTACGGCGGCATCACCATCATCATTGCGCGTTTCATGCCTTTCGTCCGAACCTTCGCGCCCTTTGTGGCGGGTGTGGCCGAGATGAACCGGACGCGTTTTTCGGCCTACAACCTGATAGGGGCCTTGCTCTGGGTGGTGGGTCTGTGCAGCGCCGGCTATGTTTTTGGCAATATGGCCTGGGTGCAGCAAAACCTGAGCAAGATCATTTGGGCTTTGATCATCGTACCGGGCTTGATCGCGATGTTCGGCGCCTGGCGGGCAGGTCGCAAGGCGGCTTGAGGCGCGGGGTGGCCGGGCACCAAGTGCCCTAGAGCGGCCGGCTTCGCGCCAGCGGCGGGTTTTTCGCAAAGTAGCGTTCGATGCCGCGCATCAAGGCCTCGGCCAGTTGCTGTTGGTAGTCGGGCTCGCGCAGCCGCAATTCTTCATCGGGGTTGCTGATAAAGGCGGTCTCCACCAGAACACTGGGGATGTCGGGCGCCTTGAGCACGGCAAATGCGGCTTGCTCTACCCTGGGTTTGTGCAGCTTGCCCACCCGCGAGAGTTCGCCCAGCATGGCGCTGCCGACCTGCAGACTGTCGTTGATCTGCGCAGTGGTGCTCATGTCCAACAGGGTTTGGCGTATCCCTTGGTCGCGTACCTTGAGGTTGACCCCGCCGACTGCATCAGCCGAATTCTCCTTGTCGGCCAGCCAGCGTGCGGCGCTGCTGCTGGCTCCTCGCTCGCTGAGCACAAAAACGCTCGCGCCTTGCGGCCGGGGGGTAAAAAACGCATCGGCATGGATGCTGATCAGCAGATCGGCCTGTACCCGGCGCGCCTTTTGCACCCGCACCTGCAGGGGCACAAAGTAATCGGCGTCGCGGGTCAGCACCGCCCGCATATGAGGCCGGGCGTTGATGCGCTCGCGCAGCAGCAGGGCGATTTGCAGCACCACATCTTTTTCTCGGGTGCCGCCTGGCCCAATTGCGCCCGGGTCTTCACCGCCGTGACCGGGGTCTAGCGCCACGATGATCAATCGGTCGCTGGCCGGTGGCCGCGCCGAGGCCGATTTGGGCGCAGCCTCGGGTGCTGGTGCAGCTTGTGGCGGGGTCGGCGGCGCGGAACCACTGGTGCGGCGATCGCGTTCGGCAATGAATTCACCCAAGGGGTCGCTCGGGCCGGCGGTGCCGGGCCTGGCCCCACTGAGGCCCTGGCGCTGCTGCAGATCGGTGATCAGGGCCTCCAGAGGGTCCGGGGGCTTGCTGGGGTAGAGGTCCAGCACCAGCCGGTGGCGGTAGCCAGCGAT
>JBILDR010000071.1:0-15560 GCA_044352515.1 Polaromonas sp. | reverse complement strand
GAGCATCAGGGCCACGGGAATCAACCAACCATCCCGAAACAAGGCCGGATATAAGGATGCAGCCGACTTCTTCACAAAATCGAGCAAAACCGCTTGTCAGCCGGGAGGCATCCATATAAGCGCCGCCTCGGCGCGATCGGGCTCATGAGAGAGCGCAACGCCCGATCCACCGCCGCATCGCTGCGAGGGCGCAGCTCCCACAAGGAGTTCTGAGCCTTCGAAAAACTCGGTGCCCACAGAGGACTGCGAGCCTTTGAAAAACTTGGTGGGAGCGCCGCCCTCGGCGCGATCGGGCTCATGAGGGATTGCGGTGCTCGATCCACCGCCGCATCGCTGCGAGGGCGCAGCTCCCACTCCCCCAGCTCATGCCTTGAGGCAGGGCGACCCTATGTGTCCTGTAGGAGCGCCGCCTCGGCGCGATCGGGCTTATGAGAGAGCGCAACGCCCGATCCACCCCTGCATCGCTGCGAGGGCGCAGCTCCTACTCCCCAGGCTCAGGCCTTGAGGCAGGTGTCTCCCACGGACGACTCCGAGCCTTTGAGAAACGCGGTAGGAGCGCCGCCCTCGGCGCGATGCCGCAATCAACTCAAGCGCTAAAGAAGTTCCTGAGCTTGTCGGTCCAGCCCTCTTCGGTCGGGGTGTGTTTGGCCCCGCCTTTTTTGAGGGAGTCGTCAAAGTCTTTGAGGAGCTTTCTCTGGTGCTCGGTCAGCTTGACCGGGGTTTCGACCGCGATGTGGCAGTACAGATCGCCCGGGTAGCTTGAACGTATGCCCTTGATGCCTTTGCCGCGCAGGCGGAACTGCTTGCCGGCCTGCGTGCCCTCGGGGATGTCGATGGCAGCTTTGCCGGCCAGGGTGGGGACTTCGATCTCGCCGCCGAGGGCCGCGCGCGGGAAGCTGATGGGCAGCACGCAGTGCAGGTCATCGCCGTCGCGCTCGAAGATCTCGTGTTTTTTGATGCGAATTTCAATGTAAAGGTCGCCCGCAGGCCCGCCGTTGGTGCCCGGCTCGCCATTGCCTGAGGAGCGGATGCGCATGCCGCTGTCGATGCCGGCTGGGATTTTGACTTCCAGCGTTTTGTGGGCTTTGTTCTTGCCCACGCCGTGGCAGGCCACGCAGGGCTCGGGGATGAGCTTGCCGGTGCCACGGCACTGCGGGCAGGTCTGCTGCACGCTGAAAAAGCCTTGGCGCATCTGCACCACACCATTGCCGTGGCAGGTGGTGCAGGTCACCACCTTGGTGCCGGGCTTGGCGCCGCTGCCCGAGCAGGTGCGGCAGTCGTCCCAGCTGGGGATGCGGATCTGCGCGTCCTTGCCGGCAGCAGCTTCTTCCAGGGTGACTTCCATCGCATAGCTGATGTCGTTGCCGCGAAAGACTTGGCGACCGCCACCACCACCGCCGCCGCCGCGGCGCGCACCGCCAAACACGTCGCCGAAGATGTCGCCAAAGGCTTCGGCAAAGCCGCCAAAACCTTCACCGCCAGCGCCGCCGGGTCCGCGCATATTGGGGTCGACACCGGCGTGGCCGTACTGGTCGTAGGCGCTGCGCTTGCCGGCGTCGGACAGCACTTCGTAGGCCTCTTTGATTTCCTTGAATTTCTCTTCGGCGGTCTTGGCCGCATCACCCTGATTGCGGTCAGGGTGGTACTTCATCGCCAGCTTGCGATAGCTCTTTTTAATGTCTTCGTCGCTGGCATTCCTGGGTACGCCCAGGGATTCGTAAAAGTCTTTTTTGGCCATGGCGGGAATGATCGGTGGGCGGCAGGCTCAAACAGCACAGCGCAAGCTGGACAGGATCCAGTTGCGCTGGCTTCGGTGCGGGTGGAAGGGGGCTAGCCCCAGGCCGGCAGAGCTCGAGGTCAAGCTTTCTTGACCTCCTTGACCTCGGCGTCCACCACATTATCGTCTTGCGCCTTGCCGGCCGAATCGGCACCGGCTGCTGCGCCTGCCGCGCCGGCGGCACCGGCCGCAGCTTGCGCGCCCTGGCTGGCCTGCATGTCGGCGTACATTTTCTCGCCCAGTTTCTGGCTGGCTTCCATCAAGGCGGTGTTCTTGGCCTCAATGGCGGCCTTGTCCTCGCCTTTGAGTGCGTCTTCCATCTCGGTGATGGCTTTCTCGATCTTGGCTTTCTCGGCGGCATCGAGCTTGTCGCCATACTCGCCCAGCGATTTCTTGACGCTGTGCACCAGGGCGTCGGCGTTGTTCTTGGCCTGCACGAACTCGACCTTTTCTTTGTCGGCCGCGGCGTTGAGCTCGGCGTCCTTGACCATCTGCTCGATCTCGGCCTCCGACAGGCCCGAGTTGGCCTTGATGGTGATCTTGTTTTCCTTGCCGGTGCCCTTGTCCTTGGCGCCCACATGCAAGATGCCGTTGGCGTCGATGTCAAAGGACACCTCGATCTGCGGCACGCCACGCGGCGACGGCGGAATGCCTTCCAGGTTGAACTCGCCCAGCGCCTTGTTGACCGAGGCGATCTCGCGCTCGCCCTGGAAGACCTTGATGGTCACCGCCGGTTGGTTGTCCTCGGCGGTCGAGAAGGTCTGTGCGAACTTGGTCGGGATGGTGGTGTTCTTCTTGATCATCTTGGTCATCACACCGCCCATGGTCTCGATGCCCAGCGACAGCGGGGTGACGTCAAGCAGCAGCACGTCGGTGCGGTCGCCCGAGAGCACCTGACCCTGAATAGCAGCGCCCACGGCCACCGCCTCATCGGGGTTGACGTCTTTGCGCGGCTCCTGACCGAAGAACTCCTTGACCTTCTCCTGCACCTTGGGCATGCGGGTCATGCCGCCGACCAGAATCACGTCATGGATGTCCTTGACGTTCACGCCGGCGTCCTTGATGGCCACACGGCAGGGCTCGATGGTGCGCTCGATCAGCTCGTCAACCAGCGACTCGAGCTTGGCCCGGGTCATCTTGATGTTCAGGTGCTTGGGGCCGGTGGCGTCAGCGGTGATGTAGGGCAGGTTGATGTCGGTCGCGGCCGAGGACGAAAGCTCGATCTTGGCTTTTTCAGCGGCTTCCTTCAGGCGCTGCAGGGCCAGCACGTCCTTGGACAGGTCCACGCCCTGGTCTTTCTTGAACTCGGCGATGATGAAGTCGATGATGCGCTGGTCGAAGTCTTCGCCGCCCAGGAAGGTATCGCCGTTGGTGGACAGCACCTCGAACTGCTTTTCGCCGTCGACGTCGGCGATCTCGATGATGGACACGTCAAAGGTGCCGCCGCCCAGGTCATAGACGGCGATCTTGCGGTCGCCCTTGGACTGCTTGTCCAGGCCAAAGGCCAGGGCCGCTGCGGTGGGCTCGTTGATGATGCGCTTGACGTCCAGGCCGGCGATGCGGCCGGCGTCCTTGGTGGCCTGGCGCTGGCTGTCGTTGAAGTAGGCCGGCACGGTGATGACCGCCTCGGTGACTTCCTCGCCCAGGTAGTCCTCGGCGGTTTTCTTCATTTTGCGCAGCACCTCGGCGCTGATCTGCGGCGGGGCCAGTTTGTTGCCGCGCACCTCGACCCAAGCGTCACCGTTGTCAGCCTTGCTGATGGTGTAGGGCATGAGGTCGATGTCTTTTTGGACTTCTTTCTCGGTGAACTTGCGGCCGATCAAACGCTTGACCGCGTACAGGGTGTTGCGCGGGTTGGTCACTGCCTGGCGCTTGGCCGAAGCGCCCACCAGAATCTCACCGTCTTCTTGATAAGCAATGATGGACGGGGTGGTGCGCGCGCCTTCGGCGTTTTCAATCACCTTGGTGTTGTTGCCTTCCATGATGGCCACGCAGCTGTTGGTGGTGCCCAGGTCGATGCCGATGATTTTTCCCATGATGTCTTACTCCGAAGGTTATGCAATTCGTACGGTCGGCTTGGATGGACCGTGTGGATGATCTTGTGTGGAATGTGTGGATAAGTCGCCAGTCTTCAAGGGGCTGGCTGTCTCACTTGGGTGCGCTGACGGTCACCAGGGCCGGGCGCAGCACCCGATCAGCGATGGAATAACCTTTTTGCAGTACGCTGACCACGGTGTTGGGCTCCTGCTCGGCCGGCACCACACTGATGGCCTGGTGATGATGGGGGTCGAATTTGGTGCCTGCGGCTGGGGCAATCTCCAGCACTTTGTTGCGCTCCAGAGCGCTTTTGAGCTGCTTGAGCGTGGCCTCTGTACCGGTACGGATCTGCTCGACCGTTGCATCCTTGATCTGCAGGCCGGCTTCGAGGCTGTCCGTCACGGGCAGCAAGCTCTCGGCGAAGGCTTCAACCGCAAACTTGCGGGCCTTGGCGATTTCTTCCTCGGCACGCCGGCGGGCGTTCTCGGCCTCGGCCTTGGCGCGCAGATAGCTTTCGGCCAGTTCACCGTTTTTGGCCTTAAGGCCAGCAATTTCTGCCTCGGGGCTCAAAACCTCGGCTGCCGCAGGCGCTGCCTCCGCTGCCGCCTGCTCAGGCTTAAGTTCTTGATTGGATTGGTTTTTTTCGGTGTCGGACATGCTGAAGGCGCAAAAGTGATGACTGATCGGCCTAAGACCTTGGGGCGGTTTGGCCCATTTCAAGGTGTCATCTTTTATCTTGCGTGCGTGGTGGGGTTGTTCGGCGGGGCAGCTTCGCCCCTCCTCAAGTCAGACCCCCCAGCTGGATGTCCTTGAGACCGTCAGAAAGTAGGCATTTAGAGGGGCATTCCTGATCAGGCGCTGGCCGACCATGTCGTGCTGCCGATCAGCACCTGCGCGGGAATGCCCAGTTGCGTATGGAGGCGCCGGATCATGGCCAGGGTCAGGGGCCGTTTGCGGTTGAGAACTTCGTAGACGCGCTTGCTTTTGCCGATCATGGGCTCAAGGTCTTTGACCGTCAGGCCACTTTGCTCCATGCGTAACTTGATGGCCTCCACGGGGTCTGGTGGGCCAATTTGGAAGTGCTTGGCCTCGTAGGCCTCGACCAGGATCGTTAGCACGTCCAACCGGTCACCTTCCGGGCTCCCTGGCTCAGGGTCTGATTCCATCAGGACGGAAATCTCGCGAAGTACCGCTTTGTGATCTGCTTGGCAGTGTATGGGTTTGATTTGCATGTCTGGTCCTCGGTTCTGCAAGCAACAGCGCGCTGAGCCGCAAGGATGCACCATAGCCCCAAAAGGGGATTAAGACCATATCCGCCCTTGCTTGACGGCAGTGCCCTTGCCTGCGGCGCCTATGCGCTTCAGAGGTAGATCTTCTGCAGCAAACCCATCAGCGTCTTCTGCTCCTGCGCGCTCAGCCGGTGCGCCACGTCCTGCTCCAGCTGCATGGCCGTGCGTTCGGCTTGGTCCATGAGGCTCAGGCCTGGGGTTGTGAGGTGCAGGCCCTGGGCCCGCCGGTCGGTAGGGTGAGGGCGGCGTTCGATCAGGCCGCGCCGTTCAAAGCCGCTGACCATGCCCACCATATTGGGCGGCAAGATGCCCAGGGCGTGGCAGAGCTGGCGGGCGGTGATGCCGGGGTTGTGCGTGATCAGCGACAGGATGGAAAAGTCCACCGGCCGCAGGCCGTAAGGCGCCATGCGCTCCAGGAACACCCCGATCACCGATAGCGCTGCGCGCCGGGCGTTGTAGCCAATCAGGCCTTCCAGGTAGCTGGCGTCCACTTGGTCGACTGCCGGGCCTGCCGCTACAGCGCTTTTTGCTGAACTGGCTGTGGCAGGCGCCGGGCTCGGCCGCCGGGCGGGCCGCGGCGCTAACTCGGCCTCGGCGGCTCCCCTGGGCTTGCCGCGCTTGGGGGACTTGGGCATCATGCCGCTACCGTCGGGGTGCTGCTCTGCAGTTCGCGGCAGCGCTCTTGCATGATGGCCAGGCGCATGCCGAACTCGGGCAGCACATGGCGGTGCAGGGCCAGCGCTGGCTGTTGCCAGCGTGGGCTCTGGCCTCCTGGGGCTGCAGTAATCTGCGCCCAGCCCCAGTCCATCAGCACCAGGGCCACGGCGCGCAGGTAGTCGTCGGCCACGGCATAGGGCAGGGCGGCGTCCTGTCGGCTGGCCTGCACCAAAGACTGGGTGATCTGGCGCAACTGCTCAGAGCGGCTGCGGCCGGCCTCGCTCAGTCCAGGCTCGAGTTCGTCCATCAGCGCGCCCAGGGCCTGGCCGCCGTCACTGAGCACCTTGCGCACCAGCAGATCTATGGCCTGAATTTCATTGGTGCCTTCGTAAATCATGGCCACCCGTGCGTCGCGCACGATCTGCTCGACGCCCCATTCGCTCACATAGCCGTGGCCGCCAAAGACCTGCAGGCAGGCGCTGGCGCCCGCAAAGCCCTGTTCGCTCCAGGCCGACTTGAGCACCGGGGTGATCAGGCTGCACCAGCGGTTGGCGGCTGAGCGGCGCTGGGCATCGCCGTGGTGGTGGGCCAGGTCCAATTCGAGCGCGGTGCGGTAGGCCAGGATTCGCCCGCCATCGATCCAGGCGCGCTGGGTATCGAGGATGCGCCGCACCGCCGGGTGCTCGGCAATCAGGTCGGCCTGGCCTGCAGCTTTCGCGCCGCCCGGGGCGCGCATTTGCCGGCGCTCGAGCGAATAGGCATGGGCTTTTTGCCAGGCGGCATCGAGCAGGCCCATGCCCTGCATGGCCACGTGCAGGCGGGCCGAGTTCATCATGATGAACATGGCGTTCAGGCCCTTGCCGGGCTCGCCCACGATCCATGCTTTTGCCGCGTCAAAGCGCATCACGCAGGTGGGGCTGCCGTGCAGGCCCATCTTCTCTTCGATGCGCTCGCAGTGCGCCGCGCTGCGGCTGCCGTCGGGGTAGAACTTGGGGCACAGAAACAGTGACAGGCCTTTGGGGCCGGGCGGGGCGTCGGGCAGGCGGGCCAGCACCAGGTGGACGATGTTGTCGGTAAGGTCGTGTTCGCCGCCGGAAATAAAAATCTTGGTGCCGCTCAGCGCGTAGCTGCCGTCAGCTTGCGGCACGGCCTTGGTGGCGGCCAGGCCCAGGTCGCTGCCGGCATGCGGCTCGGTCAGGCACATGGTGGCCAGCCACTGGCCGGTGGCCACCTTGCTCAGGTACTCATCCTTGAGCGCCCGGCTGGCATGGTGCTTGATGCATTCATAGGCGCCGTGCAGCAGGCCCGGCGCCATGGTCCAGCCGTGGTTGGCCGCACTCAGCCAGTCGTAGAGCATGGCCTCCAGCACGCAGGGCAGGCCCTGTCCGCCGTCTTCGGGGGCTGCGGCCAGGGCCGGCCAACCGGCCTGCCAGAAGGCCTGGTAGGCATCGCGAAAGCCCGGCGGCATGGTGACTTTTCCGTCTTTCCACTGCGCGCCTACCCGGTCGCCGACCTGCTGCAGGGGCGCGACCACCTCGGCGACGAATTTGCCGGCCTCGGTCAAGAGTTGTTCGGTCAGTGCCTCGTCAAGCTCTGCAAATGCCGGCAGGGCGCGCAGCGTCGTGCCGGCGCCGGCGACTTGCTGCAGCAGGAACAAGGCGTCTTGCACGTCGGGCTGGTAATCGGCCATGGGCTGTCCACTCAGAAGGGGGGGGAGGGGCCTGCGGCGCGCCTTGTGGCGCGGGCCGCAGGGGTTTGCAGATCAGGAGTCGACGGTAAAGCCAATGCGCTTGATCAGCGGGCCCCAGCGCTCGAATTCAGCCTGAGCGCTGCGCTGCTGGTCGGCGACCGAGCCCCCAAAGGGAATCAGGCCGACCACGGTGAAGGCGTCTTGCAGGGCCTTGTCGCGCAGGGCCGCGTTGATGGCGGTATTGGCCGCCTGCACCACCGCCGCCGGGGTTTTGGCCGGCGCGTAAAAGCCGAACCATTCCTCCACCGTGAGCTCGGGGAAGCCTTGCTCGGCGAAAGTGGCCACATCGGGCACGAAGGGCGAGCGGGTGCGGCCCGAGGTGGCGATGATGCGCATCTTGCCGGCCTTGTGGTTGGCAATGAAGTCGCCATGCGGGGTGAACATGCTGGCGATCTGGCCGCCGACCACATCGGTCACGCCAGGCACCGAGCCGCGGTAAGGCACATGCTTGAAGTCGAAGCTGTTGTTCAGGCCGAGCAGGGCGCCGATGAAGTGCGGCGTCGAGCCGGCGGCGGGCGAGCCGTAGCTGGCCTGGGCCGGGTTGGCCTTGGCCCAGGCGATGAAGTCACGCACGTTCTTGACGCTCTCGGGCACCATGGGGCCGACCGCAAAGCCGTGATGGATCATGGAGCTGGTGCCCACCGGCGTGAAGTCCTCGAAGGGCTTGTACTGCAGGTTGCGGAAGATGTGCGGGTACAAAGAGATCGCGGAAAAGGGCGTCATGGCCAGCACCGAGCCGTCGGCCGGCGCGCTTTTGAGCACATTGAGTGCGATCTGGCCGCCAGCGCCCGGCCGGCTGTCGATCACGCCGGGGTTGCGGCTGTAGCTGCTGCCGGCAAACTTTTCGGCCACGCGGCGGGCGCAGATGTCGCCGGCACTGCCGGGCGGAAAGCCGTAAAGCACCTTGACCTGGTCAACAGGCAGGCCGCCTTGCGCCAAGGCCTGGCGAAATACTGCGCTGGTCAGCAGCGCGCCGGCTGCGGTGGATTGAAGAAAGGCACGTCTTTGGGGCATGGTTGTCTCCTCTTTGAGCCAGGGTTTGAAAAACGGAAATCGGATGAAAAGGGATGGAGGTGGATGAAAGGGGTGCCGATCACAGGCACTTGGCTTTGATGTCCTCGGGCACTGGGATGGCCTGGATGCGGCTGGGATCCTCCGGGTGCTTGATGCAAAACGCGCGGGTTTCACTGCCTTCGCACAGCACGGTGTCGCCCCGCTGCACCACATGCTTGTGCAGGAAGACCTTGCTGCGCCACTCCTGCACGCTGGTATAGACCTGCAGCCGCTCGCCATAGGTGGCCGGGCGCATGAAGCGGGTGTGTATTTCCAGCAGCGGGGTGCCGATGATGCCGCGGGTCTTGATCAGCTCGCGCCAGGGCGGCACACCACACTGCATGAAAAAATTCAGCGAGGAGGCATCCATCCACTTGGAAAAGTTTGGGAAAAACACAATGCCGGCCGGGTCGCAATCGCCGAACATCACCTCCACCTCGTAAACCACAGTCTTGCTCATGGCAGCCCTTGCTCAGCGCGGCGCCATGCGCAGCGCGCCATCGAGACGTATGGTCTCGCCATTGAGGTGGTCGTTACGCACGATGTGGGCCGCCAGTTCTGCAAATTCCTCGGGCTTGCCCAGGCGCTGCGGAAAAGGGATGCTCGAGGCCAGCGAGGCCTGGATGGGCTCGGGCAGGGTTTTGAGCAGCGGGGTTGCAAACAGGCCGGGCGCGATGGTGCACACCCGGATGCCGTGCTGGGCCAGATCGCGCGCCATCGGCAGCGTCATGCCCACCACGCCGGCCTTGGAGGCGCTGTAAGCCTGCTGGCCCACCTGCCCATCGTAGGCGGCCACCGAGGCGGTAAAAACCATCACGCCACGGGCGCCATCTTCCATGGGCTCGAGCGCCGCGCAGGCGGCGGCAAACAGACGGGCCGCGTTGTAGGTGCCGATCAGGTTGACCTGCACCACTTTGGCAAAGTCGGCCAGCGGCGCGGCCCGGCCGTCTTTGCCGACCACCCGCTTGGCAGTGCCTATGCCCGCGATCTGCATCAGGATGCGGGCCGGGCCGTGCGCGGCAGCGGCCGCTGCGATGGCTTGCTCCATGCTGTCTTCATCGCACACATTGCAAGCCAGTGCGATGCCACCGATGTCTTGGGCCACGCGCTGGGCCTGCTCCAGGTTGAGGTCGAGCACCGCGACCTTGGCGCCCTGGCGGGCGAGTTCACGGGCGGTGGCCTCACCCAGGCCCGAGCCGCCGCCGGTGACCAGAGCGGCTGTTCCTTCGATCTTCATGGGTACTCCTTGGGGGTCATGTTCAAGCTTGGGGCGTGAGGGTGTGGGGCAGGCTGCCTTCGTGCAGCGCAGCCACGGTGGCGGCGCGGTGGCTGAGCACCGCGCGCTGATTGATCGAGCCCTTGTCGGTGATCTCGCCCTTGTCGATGGTCGGTGCCTCGGCCAGCAAACACAGGCGGGCGACGCGGTTGGCGCTGCCGGTGGCGGTTTTGGCCAGTGCGTCGACCACCCCCTGAAAGTGGCTGAGCACCGGGGCGCTGGCCAGAACTTGGGCCAGTGGCGTCTCGGCTGGCAAGCCGCTCAGGCCGCGCACCGCTGCCGTAGGAAAGACCATGGCGCCGACCTCCTTCATGTTCAGGCCGGTGATGACCACGTCCTGAATGAAGGGTGCGCCGGCGGCGATGATGCGCGCGCGCAGCGGCCCGACGCTGACGAAGGTACCGGTGGCCAGCTTGAAGTCTTCGGCAATGCGGCCGTCGAACTTCAGGCCCAGGTGCGGGTTGAGCTCGGCTATCCACTGCACCGCGTCGCCGGTTTTGAAAAAGCCTTCCTCGTCAAAGCTATCGGCCGTCTCTTGCGGGGCGCGCCAGTAGCCGGGGGTGATGTTGGGGCCGCGGTAGCGCACTTCGGTCTTGCCATCGACCGGCACGAGTTTGAGCTCCAGCCCCGGCGTGGGCACGCCCAGGTCGCCAGCGCGCACATGGGGGTTGGTCACAAAAATGCCAAAGGGGCTGGACTCGGTCATGCCCAGGCCGGTGCCCATCACGATGCGCTCGCCCATTTCGCGTTCCTGGCTTTCGTAGAGGCTGTCCCAGATCGGCTGGGCCAGGGCCGCGCCCGCGTAAAAAAACATCTGCACCTTGGCCAGCAGGGTCTTGCGCAGCTGGGCGTCGGTCTTCATGGCGTTGGCGATCGCCTCGAAGCCGGTGGGTACATTGAAATACACCGTGGGCGAGATCTCGCGCAGATTGCGCAGGGTCTCGTGCATCAGGGCCGGGGTGGGCTTGCCGTCGTCGATGTAGAGCGTGCCGCCGTGGAAGACCACCATGCCAAAGTTGTGGTTGCCGCCAAAGGTGTGGTTCCAAGGCAGCCAGTCGACCAGCACCAGTTCGCGCTCGGCCAGCACCGGCATGGACTGGCTCATCTGCTGCTGGTTGGCGCAGCACATGCGGTTGGTATTGATCACCGCCTTGGGCAGTTTGGTCGAGCCGCTGGTGAATAAAAACTTGACGATGGTGTCGGCGCCAGTGGCGGCCTGGGCCTTGTCGACCGCATCGGTTGCCGGTGTGGCGCACAGGTCTTCAAAACGCAGGCATTGGCGCCCCGGCACGCTGCCGCTGGCCATCACGACGCTCATGTCTTCGGTGGCCGTGGCAGCGATCGCCTTGGCATAGCGCTCGTCCTGCGCGAACAGCAGCCCTGGGGTGACGGTGCGCAGCACATGCCGCAGCTTGTCGTAGTCCACGCTGACCAGGCTGTAAGGCGGTGAGACCGGGGTGTAGGGGATGCCGGCGATCATGCATGCCAGGGCCAGGAGGGCATGTTCCAGGCTGTTTTCGCTGAGGATGGCCACCGGCCTTTCCACGCTCAGGCCCCGGTCGATCAGGGCTTGGGCGAGGCTGCGCGCGGCCTGCCAGGTTTGTGCGTAGCTCAGGTGCTGCCAGTCGCCCAGGCTGCCATCGGCCGCCTTGGCGCGCCTTGCGATGAAGCTTTGCTCGGGTTTGACGCGGGCCCAATGGGCCAGCCTGTCGCTCAGGCGCTCGGGATAGGGCTGCAGATCCTGATCGGCCAACATATAACGGCTGCCCGCAGCGCCCTCGCGCATTTGCACGCGGGTCACGCCGAAGCGCAGGGGGCGAAATTTGGCGGTCATGGGATCTCCTGCTTCGGTCTCAAGGCGGCGGCGCGGCTTAAAAGCCTGAGATGGGCGCTGAGCCTTCGGGCTGGGGCGGTGTGGCCTTGCGGGTGCACAGAGTCAAGCTTTGCCGCAATTGTAGTTATCTCCAATAACTAATTTCACCCCTGTTTGGTGATGAAAAATCATGGTTTTCCCTGATGGGGTCGGAGGAGGGGCATAAAAAAAGCCGGGCAGGGCCCGGCTTTATGGGGGCTTGTGGCCCTGTCAGATGGAGTCGATGAAGCTGCGCAGCTTGTCCGAGCGGCTCGGATGCTTGAGCTTGCGCAGGGCCTTGGCCTCGATCTGGCGAATGCGCTCGCGGGTCACGTCGAACTGCTTGCCCACCTCTTCGAGGGTGTGGTCGGTCGACATTTCGATGCCAAAACGCATGCGCAGCACCTTGGCTTCGCGCGGGGTGAGGCTGTCGAGGATGTCCTTGACCACATCGCGCAGGCCGGCTTGCATGGCGGCGTCCAGCGGTGCGGTGTTGGTGCTGTCCTCGATGAAATCGCCCAAGTGGCTGTCGTCATCGTCTCCGATGGGGGTCTCCATCGAGATCGGCTCCTTGGCGATCTTCATGATCTTGCGGATCTTGTCTTCCGGGATCTCCATCTTGGCCGCCAGGATGCTCGCGTCGGGCTCGTAGCCGAACTCCTGCAGGTGCTGGCGCGACAGGCGGTTCATCTTGTTGATGGTCTCGATCATGTGCACCGGGATGCGGATGGTGCGGGCCTGATCGGCAATCGAGCGGGTGATGGCCTGACGGATCCACCAGGTGGCATAGGTGGAGAACTTGTAGCCGCGCCGGTATTCGAACTTGTCGACCGCCTTCATCAGGCCGATGTTGCCTTCCTGGATCAGGTCCAGGAACTGCAGACCCCGGTTGGTGTACTTCTTGGCGATCGAGATCACCAGGCGCAGATTGGCCTCGATCATCTCTTTCTTGGCATCGCGCGAGGAGCGCTCGCCCTCGTTCATGCGCTTGTTGATGTCCTTGAGCTGCTCAAGCGGCACCACCACGCTGGCTTGCAGTTGGCCCAGCTTGGCTTGCAACTCCTGCACCGCCGGGATGTTGCGGCCCAAGATGGCCGACCAGGGCTTGCCTGCTGCAGCCTGTTTTTCCACCCATTTGGCATTGAGCAGGTTGGGCGGGAATTCCTTGATGAACATTTCCTGCGGCATGCCGCACTTGTCGACGATGATGCGGCGCAGCTCGCGCTCGACCTTGCGCACGGTATTGACCTGCTCGCGCAGCATGTCGCACAGACGCTCGATGGTCTTGGCGGTAAAGCGCAAGGTCATCAGCTCGTCGCTCAGGGCTTTTTGCGCGCGGGTGTAGGTGGGCGAGCCGTAGCCTTCTTTGTCGTAGATGCGGCGCACGCCCTCGAAGTGGGTGGCGATGCGGTCGAGACGCACCAGCGCCTCTTTCTTCATTTCTTCGAGCTTCTTGGTCAGGGCTTTCGACCCGCCCTTGCCATCGTCGTCGTCTTCCTCGTCGAACTCGTCGAAGTCTTCCTCGGCCACATAGTCGTCGGCCTCATTGGGGTCGGAAAAGCCGTCGACCACATTGGAGATGACCACCTTGTCTTCGCGGATGTCCTGGGCCAGCTTGAGAATTTCAGCGATGGTCGCCGGGCTTTCCGAGATGGCCTCCATCATGCGCTGCAAGCCGCCTTCGATGCGCTTGGCGATTTCGATCTCGCCCTCGCGGGTCAGCAGCTCGACCGTGCCCATCTCGCGCATATACATGCGCACCGGGTCGGTGGTGCGGCCAAACTCGCTGTCCACCGTAGACAGGGCGGCTTCGGCCTCTTCCTCGGCCTCTTCTTCGGTGGCCACGGTCGGGCCGGTGTTGTTGAGCAGCAGGGTCTCGGCGTCGGGCGCCTGCTCGTACACGGCCACGCCCATGTCGTTGAGCATGTTGACCACCACTTCCATGGTCTCGGCATCGACCAGCTTGTCAGGCAGGTGGTCGGAAATCTCGCCGTGGGTCAGGTAGCCACGGGTCTTGCCCAGCTTGATCAGGGTTTTCAGGCGCTGGCGGCGCTTGAGCATGTCCTCTTCAGACAGCACCGCCTCGTCCAAGCCGAATTCCTTCATCAAGGCCCTCTCCTTGGCCTTGCTGATCTTCATGCGCAGGGGCTTGACCTTTTCAGTCGTCTCAGCAACCGGCTCCTCGGCGAATTCCGCTTCAATGTCTGAAAGGTCCTCTTCAGCGGCCACTTTGGGCAAGTCCTTGCCCTTGCCTTTTTTGGTGGCTTGTTCCTTGGCAGGAGCGGGCGCCGTCGGCTTTTTGAGAGTCGTCTCTTGGGTGGCCTTGCCGGCTTTGAGTTCGGCCTGCTTTTTGGCAGGGACTTTGCCTGCCGATTCGGCGGCTGGCTTGCTCACCGGCTTGGCAGCTGCTTTGGCTGGCTCAGACTTGTCGCCAGCCTTGGCGGCTTTGCTGATGGGCGTTGCTTTGCTGATGCTCTTGGCAGGTGCTTTGGCTGCAGGCTTGGTGCTGGTTTTGACGGCTGGCTTAGAGACAGCGGGTGTGGCCGCTGCTTTCTTGGCTGCTGCTGGCTTGCCGCCGGCTTTGGCTGCCGGTTTGGTCGACGCGGTGGTGGCTTTGGCGCTGCTCTTGGCGGCGCTCTTGCTGGAGGACTTGGCGGTGGGCATGGTGCTTTTCCAGATCAAAAAAATACGTTGGCCAGGCGAGGGCCACACGGATCCCCTGCCAACCAGGGGGCTAGAAATCGGCGTGGCGTTGCGGACCCGTCAGGGTCAGACTGATCAGCTCAAGGCTGAGGTCGTGACTGAACGGGCCCGATGGCAAGCAGGTGGGCGAACATTTGGGGTGCAGTCCTTGCGGGGGTGGTGGCTCTTACATCCAAGAGGACCCTGGGGCCAGGGGAGCCGGTGCCGGAGGTGCTGCTGTCGCGCTTGCCGTCAGAAAGGATTGGATTATACCAGCGCACTCAGCTGGTACGCATGGCGGCAGCGAGCTCACGCAGGCGGGCCAGGGCCTGCGGATCGGTGGCGGCGCGGCGTGCCAGATCGTCCATTTCCTGCTGGCGGCCGCGCTTGACCAACTCGTCGAGCACCGGTCGGGTTTCTTCCCAGCTCGGCTCTATGCCCTCGGGTATTTGCCCCAGTTGGTCGATCGCGTAACGCTCCTGGGGATGCTCGCGCAGGCCTTCGCGCAGCGCTGCCCAGGGCTGCACACCGTGTTCGTGGATTTGCGCCTCCAGCCAGGCAAACAGCGGGCCGTGGGGTGGGGGCAGGCTACACAGGAGCGCGTGTTCGCCATCGCTGAGCCGGTCCCACCAGGCGGGCTCGGTCAGCAGCATGCGCAGCACCCGGTCTTCCCGGCTGGCCGGCTGTATACGCCCAGGCAGGCGCTTGAGCTTGCCCGAGGACTGCCCCTGACCCGGCAGCATCGGTGCCCCGCCTGCGGACCCGCTGGGCGAGGCCATGTGATCCAGCGATTGAGCCGCAGGCGACGGGCCGTTCCATTTCTTGCCGCCCGGCCTGCTGCCGGAACGGGCCGGCTGCCAGACCTGCAGCAGCTCGCGGCTGTCGATGTGCACCAGCTCGGCGATTTCGGCCAGCAACTGCCGCTTGAGCGCGCCGTCGGGCAGTGCGTCCCACAGGGCGCGGGCCTGGCTGCCCATGCGGGCGCGGCCTTCGGCGCTGTCCATGTCGCAGTCCTGGCTGGCCGCTTCAATCAGGAAGCGGCTGAGCGGCAGGGCTTGCTGGACCCGCTGGGCGAAGGCCTCGGCCCCAAGCTCGCGGATGAAGCTGTCCGGGTCGTGCTCAGCCGGCAGAAACAGGAACTTGATCGATCGGGTGTCGCTGGCATAGGGCAGGGCCGCATCCAGCGC
>JBILDR010000070.1:0-15576 GCA_044352515.1 Polaromonas sp. | reverse complement strand
CCGGGCCGATGTAGCGCATTACTTCATCGATCCGACCCAGGCCGAGCAGGAGGTCCAGCGCATTCGGGTGGCGCGCGATGCGGTGGTCGAAGAAATCACCCGTGTGCAGCGTGAGCTGCCCAAGGACGCCCCGCCTGAGTTGGCGGCCCTGCTCGACGTGCATCTGATGCTGCTGCAGGACGAGCAACTCTCGTCGGGCGTCAAGCATTGGATCATCGACCGCCAGTACAACGCCGAATGGGCCATCACCACCCAGTACGAGATTTTGGCCCGGCAGTTCGATGAAATGCAGGACCCTTATCTGCGCGAGCGCAAGGCCGACTTAGAGCAGGTGGTCGAGCGGGTGCTGCGCTTTCTCAAGGGTGCGGCCTCACCGGTGCAGCCGCCAGCGGCTGTGACCGGCCGTACCCAGCAAGGCGAGCTGCTCGGTGACTCGCTCGATGTGCCCCTGGTGCTGGTGGCCCACGACCTGTCGCCGGCCGACATGCTGCAGTTCAAACAGAGTCTGTTCGTTGGCTTTGCCACCGACGTGGGCGGGCGCACCTCGCACACCGCCATCGTCGCGCGCAGCATGGACATCCCGGCGGTGGTGGGTGCGCGCAGCGCCAGTGCCCTGATCGAGCAGGACGACTGGGTCATCATCGATGGCGACGCCGGCGTGCTCATCGTCAACCCTTCGCCCATCATCCTGGCCGAATACGGATTCAAGCAGCGTCAGGGCGAGCTCGAGCGCGAACGCCTGAGCCGGCTGCGCCACACGCCGGCGGTCACGCTCGACGGTCAGAAGGTCGAGCTGCTGGCCAATATCGAGTTGCCCGAGGACACCGCAGCGGCGGTCAACGCCGGTGCGGTCGGCGTGGGCCTGTTTCGCAGCGAATTCCTGTTCATGGGCCGGGGCGGCCAGCTGCCCGACGAAGAAGAGCAGTACCAGGCCTATGTGCGCGCCATCGAAGGCATGCAGGGTTTGCCGGTGACCATACGCACGGTCGATATTGGGGCCGACAAGCCGCTCGATCGCACTGCCCGCCAGGACGACCACCTCAACCCCGCCCTGGGCCTGCGCGCGATCCGCTGGAGCCTGGCCGACCCGCCCATGTTTTTGACCCAGCTGCGCGCGATTTTGCGCGCCGCAGCCCGCGGGCAGGTCAACCTGTTGGTGCCCATGCTGGCCCATGCGCGGGAGATCCGGCAGACCATCGCGATGATCGACCATGCCCGCGCCCAGCTTGATAACAAAGGAATGGCGTACGGCCCGGTCAAACTCGGCGCCATGATCGAGGTGCCGGCGGCTGCGCTCTCGCTCAAGCCCTTTTTGCGCCACTTCGACTTTCTGTCCGTGGGAACCAATGACCTGATCCAGTACACCCTGGCCATCGATCGCGCCGACGAAGCGGTGGCACATTTGTACGATCCGCTGCATCCGGCGGTGCTCAGGTTGCTGGCCGACACCATTGCCGAGTCGCATGCGCGCGGCAAGCCGGTGAGCGTGTGCGGTGAGATGGCTGGCGACGTGGCCATGACCCGGCTGCTGCTCGGTCTGGGGCTGCGCTCCTTTTCTATGCATCCGTCGCAGATCCTGGCGGTCAAGCAACAGGTGCTGCGCGCCGATGCGGGCAAGCTGCAAGCCTGGGCCGAGCAGGTGATTGGCAGCGACGATCCGGCGCAGGCCTTGCAGGCCGGCTAAGCCGTGGCAGCTGATTTTTTACTAACCCAGGAGACCCAGATGAGCGACTTCCGGCCGGCGTTTCGCACCTCGCCCACCAACGATCGCATCAAGGAGATCCAGACCGAGCCCGAACGGGTCAAGGACATGCCTTATGCGCCGGCCATCCGGCTCGAAGGTGTGGGCGATGTGCTCTACATCTCGGGGGCCACCGCCTCGCCGCTCTATCACAAGCATCCTCATGAAGAGCATGAGCACCAGCACAGCGGCGACATCCGTGAGCAGACGCGCCGCGCCATGCAAACGATCGGCGCCATCCTGGCGCACGAGGGGCTGGGCTGGACCGATGTAGTCAAGGTGACCAAATACCTGACTGATATGCGCGATCAGGACGGTATGGTGGCGGTGATGTCTGAGTATTTCGGCGATTGGAAACCGGCCAGCACCACGGTCTGCATCAATCAGCTGTCCACGCCGGGTGCGCGGGTGGAGCTGGACATGATCGCGGCCTTCCCGCGCCGCTCAGGCGTTACCGCCTAGGCAGGCTTGCTGGCCTGGCCCGGCTCTTGGCAGCGCAGGGTGTCTCCGAGGGCCAGCTGGCCCCCGAGCAGCACCTCGGCACGCAAGCCGCCGCGACCTTCAAAGGCCTCTTGAAACCCGTCTTGCTGGCTCAGTTGCGAGGGTCTGGGGCAGGGCGTGCACAATTCGACCCCCCGGCATTGAATGCTTCCCACCCAAAAGCACTGGCCGACCAGGTCGTTGAGTGCCTGGGCACTGATGCCGCGCAGCAGCACATTGCGCCGTGTCTGGGCCATGCTGAAGCTGGGCAGGCCTGCTGCCTGCTGCCAGTCATTGGCCGTCTCGATCCCCTCTTCGGTGATCAGGCTCAGATGCCGCAGCTTTGACGGTTCAATGGCCGAGTAGGCGCCCAGGCCGGTGGCGTAGCGGTCGCCCTCAAGCCCGATGCCCGCGATCACCCGCAACCGATCGGCCATCTGCATGGCATCGCCCGCGCCGGCACACCAATACAGGCCGCTGACCTGACCCGCGATGGGGCTCATTGTGTTTTTGCCCCTCAGTCCAGCTTGAGGCCGGTGTCGGCCGCGAGCTTGAAGTACTGGGGCAATTCGCGGCTGATCAGCGAGCTCAATTCAGCCGCCGTGCCGGGTAGCGGGTCGATGCGATAGCCTTTGAGCCGCTCGATCACCTGCGGCGAGTTCAATGAGGCGTTGAGCTGTGCATTGAGCCAGGCCACCTGATCGGCCGGCATGCGGGCCGGGCCGACCAGAGCAAACCACAGGCCCATATGCACATCCTTGAAGCCGGCCTCCACAAAGGTGGGTACCTCGGGCAGTTCGGGTGCGCGCTGGGTGCCTGTCCACGCCAGCGGCACCAGCTTGCCGGTGCGGATGTGCGGCAGTGCCGTGCTGATGCCCATCACATTGACCGGGATGATGCCGGTCAGCGTGTCCGTGGTGCCTTGGCCCGAGTCCTTGTAGGCCACGTGGTTGAGCTCGATACCTGCGTTTCGTTTGAACAGCTCGACCGTCAGATGGGCCGCCGAGCCGATCAGGGGCGAGGTGTAGTTCAGAGGCGTGGCGCTGGCCTTGGCGCGGCTGACCAAATCGGCGATGTTGCGGATGCCACTGGCGGCCGATGCCACCAACAGGTTGTCGCCTCTGCCGACCATGCCGATCAGGCTGAAGTCGGCGGGCACCTTGTAGGTCACGTTGCGGTACAGGGCCGGGGTGATGATGAAGTTGTTGGCCGTGAGCATCAGCGTGTAGCCATCCGGCGCAGCCTTGGCGGTTGCGTCTGTACCGATGATGCCGCCGGCGCCAGGCCGGTTGTCGATGACCCAGCTCTGTCCGGTGCGCCGACCCATGTCTTCGGCGATGACGCGAGCCACCGGGTCGGTCAGACTGGCTGCGGGCACGATCACGCGGACGGTGCGTTGCGGGTAGCCGCCAGGACCCGTCTGAGCCCAAGCGAGCAGGGGGCTGCCTGACAGGCCCAGCAGCAGCAAGATCGAAAGGAATTTGGTTGGCATGAGACCCCCAAGGGTGGCAAGGGCGCACGGGCGCCCGACGAGGAGGTGTTGAGCTTAGTTCTTGGGCGGCGCCCGCGATAGCTCAAAATTTCGGACAAGGTGCTGCAAAAAATGCAGCACCGGGCCGGCCCGTCAACTGGCCTGGCCCTGCTCCATCTGCTGTTCGGCCAGGCGGCAAAAGCGATCGATCGCTGGCGGCAGGCTGCGGCCTGCGCGAACGTAGATCCCGAGCAGGGAGGGCTGCGTTTTTTTCAGGGGCAGGTGAACCAGCAATTTGCGCTGCAACTCGGCTTCTATGCCCAGTCGGTTGAGAAAGGCCACGCCTCGCCCCTGGCGGGCCATTTGCTTGACCAGCTCGAAGGAGCTGGTCTGCATGATGACCTGCAGCGGCTCTGGATGGGCGCGCAGCAGGGGGTCGAGTGCCTGAAAGATCGAGATTTCGGGCGTCGGCAGCACCAGCGGGTACTGGGCGCACTGTGCGAAGGTCACCGTCTCACGGCTTGCCAAAGGGTGTGTGGGGGGCACGACGGCGCCCAGATCGAAGGCGGCTACCGCCAACTGACGCAGTCCGGGCCTGCGCTGGTGCACAAAGCCGATGGCCACATCGGCCGAACCGTCTTCTACCGCTTCGGCCGCCTTGCTCGATCCGGCAATGCGCACCGAGGTGCTGACGCCGGGGTGGTGTTGCGCCATCTGTTTGAGGATGGCAGGAACGAAGGCATGGGTCAGGGCTTCGACCGTCACCAGTTCGACGTGACCGCTGTGCAGGCCTTGCAGCGCCTGGAGCTCGAGCGACATGCGCTGTGCGTCCTGCAGCACATGAATCACATGGCGTGCCAGCACCTCGCCGCTGGGGGTCAGGCGCAGGCCGCTGCTCAGGCGCTCGAACAGGGGCGCACCGATCTGGCTTTCGAGTTCGAGCAGCTGCCGGTTCAGCGCCGACGAGGACAGGTGCAACTGCCGCGCCGCCTGCCTGATCGAGCCGCAGCGGCGGATGGTGTCAAAGTGAACCAGGGCTTTGGCGTGGATTCTTTGTGTCATCGGGGCGTTTGAGCGCGTCGCTTGCTCCCGCTGCCTGGCTCGTTGACCGGCCGCCCGCTCAGCCGCCCAGGGCTTGTGCGGCCGCGTGGGCCTGCTGGTCGGCGTGGTAGCTCGAGCGCACCATGGCGCCGACGGCGGCGTGCGAAAAGCCCATTTCGTAGGCCTTTTCTTCGAACATCTTGAAGGTGTCCGGGTGCACATAACGGCGCACGGGTAGGTGGCTGCTGCTGGGTGCCAGGTATTGGCCGATGGTGAGCATCTCGATATCGTGCGCCCGCATGTCGCGCATCACCTCAAGAATTTCCTCGTCGGTCTCGCCTAGGCCCACCATCAGGCCGCTTTTGGTCGGTACTTTCGGGAACAGGCCCTTGAATTTTTTCAGCAGGTTCAGCGAGAAGGCGTAGTCCGAGCCCGGTCTGGCTTGCTTGTACAGGCGCGGCACGGTCTCGAGGTTGTGGTTCATCACATCGGGTGGTGCGGCCTTGAGGATGCCCAGGGCGCGGTCGTCGCGGCCGCGAAAGTCGGGCACCAACACCTCGATTTGGGTATCAGGCGAGAGTTCGCGGGTCTTGCGGATGCACTCCACAAAATGGCCGGCGCCGCCGTCGCGCAGATCGTCGCGGTCGACGCTGGTAATCACCACGTATTTGAGCTGAAGGGCGGCAATGGTGCGCGCCAGGTTGTCGGGCTCATGGACGTCCAGCGGGTCGGGCCGGCCGTGGCCAACGTCGCAAAAGGGGCAGCGTCGGGTGCATTTGTCGCCCATGATCATGAAGGTGGCTGTGCCCTTGCCAAAGCACTCGCCGATGTTGGGGCAACTGGCTTCTTCGCACACGGTCACCAGCTTGTTCTGGCGCAGGATGTCCTTGATTTCATAGAACCGGGTGCCGGTGCTGGCGGCCTTAACGCGGATCCAGTCAGGCTTTTTAAGCACCTCGGCCAGCTCCACCTTGACCGGAATGCGTGAGAGCTTGGCCGCTGCTTTTTGTTTGGCCAGTGGGTTGTATTGGTCGGCGCTTTGCGCCTCGTGAACGGTGGGGTTGCTGCTCATGGCAAGTCCTGGTCAGGGCGCGAGGCAGGCGCTGAGCTTGTGGCTCAGCAGGCCGGCAGCATCGTCCCAGCTGATGGAGACGCCGATTGTAGAAAGGTCGACGGTTTTCAGGCCTGCATAGCCGCAGGGGTTGATGCGCTCGAAGGGTTGCAGGTCCATCGCCACGTTCAGCGCCAAGCCATGGTAGGTGCAGTGGCGGCTGACCTTGATGCCCAGCGCCGCGATCTTGCCCAGACCGCGAAACGGCTCCTGCGCCGGCCGTGGGCCTGTCAGCGCCGCGTGCGAGCCTGGGTCGTCCAGCCGCACATAGATGCCCGGCGAGCCTGCCACCCGGTGGCCAGTCACGCCCAGATGGGCGAGGCTGCGGATCACTGCCTCTTCGATGCGATAGACGTATTCCTTGACGAAATAGCCGGCCCGCCTGAGATCCAGCAGGGGGTAGGCCACGACCTGCCCAGGCCCGTGATAAGTGACCTGACCGCCCCGGTTGGCCTGCACCACCGGGATCTCGCCTGGGGCCAGCAGGTGGTCGGCGCTGCCGGCCAGCCCCTGGGTGAAGACCGGCGGGTGCTCGCACAGCCACAGTTCATCGGGGCTGTCGGCCTGCCGCCCCGCGGTGTACGCCTGCATGGCCTCGTAGGTGGGCAGGTAAGGCGCCCGCCCCAGCATTTTGATCCGCATGGGCTTGTTCAGAGCACCACCTTGACCATGGGGTGGGTCGACAAGGTGCGGTAGAACTCATCGAGCTGCTCGCGGCTGGTGGCAGTGATGGTGATGGTCACGCCCAGGTAACGCCCGCCCTTGCTTTCACGCAGTTCAACGGTGCTTTCGTCAAATTGCGGGTCCAGCGCATGTGCCACCGAGGTGACAGCGGCGACAAAGCCCTCGGTCTTCTCGCCCATGACTTTGATGGGGAAGGCGCAGGGGTAGCGGATCAGCGATTCTTGCTCTGGCGGGAGGGACATGGCCGTGAAAAAGGAGGCTAGGGAAATTCAGTGTATCCGTGCCATCTCGGGCCTTGACCCTGCGTCTGCCCCGGGGTTTGACAGGCCCTTGGTGTTTTTACCTATAATGCTGGGCTTTGTAGACATAGATGCTGCCTCCAAGCGGCGCTGTAACTTTGACGTAACTCGGCTCCTCTAGACTGGCTGGTGTGCTTTAAGTACACAATTAAGCACACAAGGGCCTGATAAGCAGGGGCGGCGCTAACGTCAGTGGGCACTTTGAACACTAAGTCATCAAGTAGCACTCCAGCGTCTGTGCAGGCGGAGTCGGGCGCCCCAAGTGCTGCGAATGCGCAGGCCTGGCGTCGTTGGGAGGATGACTCGGTTCAAGAGCCTGTACAGCCCTTGAGTCGTGAGCAGGTGGCGCAGATGGGTCTAGACCGTCCTGCGGTCTCGGTTTGGCGGGTGCTGCTTTGGCAGGCCTTGTCTGGGCTGGTGCTGGCAGGGCTTATCGGCGGGGTGAGTGGCCGTTGGGCTTGGGCTGTTTCTGCGCTGTATGGCGCAGCTTCGGTGGTCTTGCCGGCTTTGGTATTCGCGCGCGGTTTGACCGGGCGCTTGTCTTCGCTGAATCCGGCGACGGCGGTGACGGGCTTCTTCGTATGGGAGTTCGTCAAGATCGGTCTGACGCTTGCCATGTTGTTGGCAGCGCCGAGGCTGGTGGCAGATCTGAGTTGGCCTGCTTTGTTGGCGGGTCTGGTGGTGACCATGAAGGTGGTCTGGCTGGCGGTGTGGATGCAGTCCCGTCGCGGCCGGCCGGCTTGAGTGAATTGGAAGAACGGGCAAAAAGATGGCTGCAGACAAGGAATTGACCGCCGGCGAGTACATCGTCCATCACCTGGGCCATCTCCAGAATAAAAAGCCGGAGTCGGTGCTCGATTTCTCCGTCTTCAATCTCGACTCCTTGTTCTGGGGCATCTTGGTGGGCATCGTCGGCACCTTCTTTTTGTGGAAGGCCGCGCGCAAAGCCACGGCGGGTGTGCCTGGGCGCTTTCAGGCCGCAGTTGAGATCTTGGTCGAGATGGTTGAAAGCCAGGCCAAGGGCATCGTTCACAGCGCCGAAAGCCGCAAATTCGTAGCTCCTCTGGCCCTGACTGTTTTCGTCTGGATCTTCCTGATGAATGCCATGGACTTGCTGCCGGTCGACCTGATTCCTGCGATTTGGCACGGCGTGGCTCCTGCTTTTGGCGCCAAAGATTACATGCGGGTGGTGCCTACTGCTGACCTGTCGGTCACCATGGGTCTGTCAGTGTCGGTGTTGCTGATCTGTCTGTACTACAACATAAAGATCAAGGGCATCGGCGGCTGGCTCCACGAGCTGTTTACCGCCCCCTTCGGCTCACACCCGGTGTTGTGGCCTTTCAACTTCCTGATGCAGGTCATTGAGTTCGTCGCTAAGACCGTCTCTCACGGCATGCGGCTGTTCGGCAATATGTACGCCGGCGAACTGATCTTTATGCTGATTGCCCTGATGGGTGGTGCCTGGTCGCTGTCGGCCACCGGCATCGGCTTGGCCATCGGCCACATCATTGCCGGCTCGGCCTGGGCCATCTTCCACATCCTGATCATCACCTTGCAGGCTTTCGTGTTCATGATGCTGACCCTGGTCTATATAGGCCAGGCGCATGACGCCCACTGATCGGGTTCTTTCAGCAACGGTTTGTTTTTCGTTTTTTCTCTCAACCCTGTCTCTTTAGGAGTTACATCATGGAAGTTATCAGCTTTGTTGCCTTGGCCGCCGGCCTGATCATCGGTCTGGGCGCCGTCGGTGCCTGTATCGGCATCGGCATCATGGGCAGCAAGTACCTGGAGTCGGCTGCACGTCAGCCTGAACTCATGGGCGAGTTGCAAACCAAGATGTTCTTGCTGGCCGGTCTGATCGACGCGGCTTTCATTATCGGTACTGGTATCGCCCTGTGGTTTGCCACGGCCAACCCGTTCCTGGGTCAGATCGCCAACCTGCCGAAGTAATCTTCGCCGGCCCTCGTGCACAGACCCGGATTCCGTCGCCTTGAAGGCGGCTGGCGTCGGGGAAAGGAATCCAAGTGAGCATTACCGGTACCCTCATCATCCAGATCATTGTTTTTCTGATTCTGGTGTGGTTCACGATGAAGTTTGTCTGGCCGCCGATCACCACGGCGCTGGATGAGCGGGCGCGAAAAATCGCCGACGGCCTGGCCGCTGCCGACAAGGCCAAGGCCGATTTGTCTGCGGCCAATCAGCGCGTTGAGCAGGAGTTGTCCAAGTCGCGCAACGAGGCTGCGGTGCGTCTGGCCGAGGCCGAGCGCCGCGCCCAGGGCATGATCGAGGAGGCCAAGGCCAAGGCGGCCGAAGAGGCGTCGAAGATCATCGCTGCCGCTCGGGCCGAAGCCGATCAACAATCGGTCAAGGCGCGTCAAGTGCTGCGTGAAGAAGTCGCAACTTTGGCCGTCAAGGGCGCTGAGCAGATTCTGCGCCGTGAAGTCAATGCCAGCGTTCATGCCGATCTGCTGTCCCGTCTGAAAGCCGAGCTCTGAGCCATGGCTGAACTTGCCACCATCGCTCGGCCCTACGCCGAGGCTCTGTTCAAGAGCAGTTCGGCCGACTTACAGGCCAGCCTGGCCTGGCTCGAAGAGGTCGCTGCGATTGCGGCCGACCCTCAACTGCAGCAGCTGGCAGCCGACCCCAAGGTGTCGGCCGGGCAGACCTACGATGTCATCACCGGGGTGTGCAAGTCGGCGCTGCCGGACATGGCGCGCAACTTCTTGCGCACCGTGATCGACAACGGAAGGCTGCCTGCACTGGCCGAGGTGTCGCGTCAGTTCCGCATTTTGGTCAATGCCCGCACCGGCACCTCCGATGCGGTGGTCTACAGCCCATTTCCCATCGAAGGTCAGGCCCTGGCCGACCTGGCGGTGACGCTGGAAAAGCGCTTTGGTCGCAAGCTCGACCTGAGCGTGCAGTCGCAGCCCGAGCTGATCGGTGGCATACGCGTTGTGGTGGGTGACGAGGTTCTGGACACCTCGGTCAAAGCCCGTTTGGAACAAATGAAAGTGGCGCTCATCGCCTAGTCGGGGCGAGGGTCACCAACCAACTTGAAAGAAGGAAAGAGTCATGCAACTCAATCCCGCAGAAATTTCTGAGCTGATCAAAAGCCGCATCGAGGGTCTGGGCGCCAGCGCCGACATCCGCAACCAGGGCACCGTGGTTTCGGTGGCCGACGGCATCGTGCGCATCCACGGCTTGTCCGATGTGATGCAGGGCGAGATGCTCGAGTTCCCGGCGACCAAGGACGGCGTGGCCACTTATGGCCTGGCGCTCAACCTCGAGCGCGACTCGGTCGGCTCGGTGATCTTGGGCGAATACGAGCACATCGCTGAGGGCGATACCGTTAAGTGCACCGGCCGTATTCTGGAAGTGCCGGTCGGCCCCGAGCTGATTGGCCGCGTCGTCAATGCCCTGGGTCAGCCGATTGATGGCAAGGGCCCGATCAACGCCAAGATGACCGACGTGATTGAGAAGGTCGCCCCGGGCGTGATCGCGCGTAAATCGGTGGACCAGCCTATGCAGACCGGGCTGAAGTCGATTGACTCTATGGTGCCGATCGGCCGTGGCCAGCGCGAGCTGATCATCGGTGACCGTCAGACCGGCAAGACCGCCGTGGCCATTGACGCGATCATCAACCAAAAAGGTCAGAACATGACCTGCGTGTATGTCGCGATCGGCCAGAAAGCCTCGTCGATCAAGAACGTTGTGCGCGCCCTCGAGCAGGCCGGCGCCATGGACTACACCATCGTGGTCGCTGCCTCGGCCTCCGAGTCGGCCGCCATGCAGTATGTGTCGGCCTACTCCGGCTGCACCATGGGCGAGTACTTCCGTGACCGCGGCCAGGACGCGCTGATCGTTTATGACGACCTGTCCAAGCAGGCTGTGGCTTATCGCCAGGTCTCCTTGCTGCTGCGCCGCCCCCCGGGTCGCGAGGCCTATCCTGGCGACGTGTTCTATCTGCACAGCCGTCTGCTCGAGCGCGCCGCCCGCGTCAATGCCGACTATGTCGAGGCTTTCACCAAGGGTGAGGTCAAAGGCAAGACGGGTTCGCTGACTGCGCTTCCGGTGATTGAGACCCAGGCTGGCGACGTGTCTGCCTTCGTTCCGACCAATGTGATCTCCATCACCGACGGTCAGATCTTCCTGGAAACCAGCTTGTTCAACGCAGGTATTCGCCCCGCTATCAACGCCGGTATTTCGGTCTCCCGCGTTGGCGGTGCCGCGCAGACCAAGCTGATCAAGGGCCTGTCCGGCGGTATCCGTACCGACCTGGCACAGTACCGCGAGCTGGCCGCTTTTGCCCAGTTCGCCTCTGACTTGGACGAGGCCACCCGCAAGCAGCTCGATCGCGGCGCCCGCGTGACCGAGTTGCTCAAGCAGCCACAGTACAGCCCGCTGCCTATCAGCCTGATGGGTGCTACGCTGTTTGCGGTGAACAAGGGCTTTATGGACGATGTCGAGGTCAAGAAATTGTTGGCTTTTGAATCGGGCCTGCACAGCTATCTCAAGGACAAGCACGCCGCCTTGCTGGCCAAGCTCGAATCGAGCAAAGCCATGGACAAGGACGCCGAGGCTGAAATGAGCGCTGCCATCGTTGAGTTCAAGAAGTCCTTCGCCTGAAGTCTTCGAGCCTTAGAACCCTTTAGGAACTCATATGGCAGCAGGCAAGGAAATCCGCGGCAAGATCAAATCGGTGGAAAACACCAAGAAGATCACCAAGGCCATGGAGATGGTGGCCGCCTCCAAAATGCGCAAGGCGCAGGAACGGATGCGTGCCGCTCGCCCCTACAGCGACAAGGTCCGCAACATCGCGGCCAACCTGGGCCAGGCCAACCCCGAATACACCCACCCCTTCATGCAGAGCAACGACGCCAAGGCCACTGGCTTTATCGTCGTCTCGACTGACAAGGGCCTGTGCGGGGGTCTCAACACCAATGTGCTGCGCGCCGTCACTGGCAAGCTGCGCGAGGTGCAGGCTACCGGTCATGCCGTGCAGGCGGTGGCCATTGGTACCAAAGGCTTGGGCTTTCTGAACCGCATTGGCGCACCCGTGGTCTCGCATGTCACTCAGCTGGGTGACAAGCCTCACCTGGAAAAGCTGATCGGCCCGGTCAAGGTGCTGCTCGATGCTTATTCGCAGGGCAAGGTCAACGCGGTGTATCTGTGCTACACCAAGTTCATCAACACCATGCGTCAGGAGCCAGTGGTGGAGAAGCTGCTCCCGCTGGACAAGCTTGAGGCCGACAAGGGCCATCCCGGCTGGGACTACATCTACGAACCTGACGCGCAATCGGTCATTGATGACCTGCTGGTGCGTTATGTCGAGGCGCTGGTTTATCAGGCCGTGGCCGAGAACATGGCTTCTGAGCAGTCGGCTCGCATGGTGGCCATGAAGTCGGCCACCGATAACGCCGGCAATGTGATTTCAGAGCTCAAGCTGATCTACAACAAAACGCGCCAGGCAGCGATCACGAAAGAGCTTTCGGAGATCGTGGCCGGTGCCGCCGCCGTCTGACCTCAGGCTGGCGGGCAACGAGTATTCAAGAAACGGAAAAAGGATTCAATCATGGCTCACGCTCAAGGCAAGATTGTTCAGTGCATCGGCGCTGTGGTGGACGTGGAGTTCGCGCGCAACCAGATGCCCAGCGTTTATGACGCACTCAAGATGGAAGGCTCAGCCCTGACGCTGGAGGTGCAGCAGCAACTCGGTGACGGCGTGGTGCGCACGATTGCCCTGGGCTCGTCGGACGGTCTGCGCCGTGGCAATATGGTCTACAACACCAACGCGCCTATCACCGTGCCGGTCGGCAAGGCCACGCTGGGCCGCATCATGGACGTGCTGGGCAACCCGATCGACGAGCGCGGCCCGGTCGACCAGACGCTGACCGCATCGATCCACCGCAAGGCCCCGGCCTATGACGAGCTCTCGCCCTCCACAGAACTGCTGGAGACTGGCATCAAGGTGATCGACCTGGTCTGCCCGTTTGCCAAGGGCGGCAAGGTCGGTCTGTTCGGCGGTGCTGGCGTGGGCAAGACCGTGAACATGATGGAGCTGATCAACAATATCGCCAAGGCGCACAGCGGTCTGTCGGTGTTTGCCGGCGTGGGCGAGCGTACCCGTGAGGGCAACGACTTCTATCACGAGATGGCTGACTCCGGTGTGGTCAAGCTCGACAACCTGCCTGAATCGAAAGTGGCGATGGTCTACGGCCAGATGAACGAGCCCCCGGGTAACCGTCTGCGCGTGGCGCTGACCGGCCTGACGATTGCCGAGTCCTTCCGTGACGAAGGCCGCGATGTGTTGTTCTTCGTGGACAACATCTACCGCTACACCCTGGCCGGTACCGAAGTGTCGGCGCTGCTCGGCCGTATGCCTTCTGCCGTGGGCTACCAGCCTACCCTGGCCGAAGAGATGGGCCGCCTGCAAGAGCGCATTACCTCGACCAAGGTTGGATCGATCACCTCCATCCAGGCCGTGTATGTGCCAGCCGACGACTTGACCGACCCCTCGCCTGCCACCACCTTTGCCCACCTGGACTCCACCGTGGTGCTGTCGCGTGACATCGCCGCCCTGGGTATCTACCCCGCTGTGGACCCCCTGGATTCGACCAGCCGCCAGCTTGACCCCCACGTGGTTGGCGAAGACCACTACGCCACCGCCCGCGCGGTGCAAGGTACGCTGCAGCGCTACAAAGAGTTGCGTGACATCATCGCCATTCTCGGCATGGACGAGCTGGCACCCGATGACAAGCTGGCCGTGGCCCGTGCCCGCAAGATCCAGCGCTTCCTCTCGCAGCCTTTCCATGTGGCCGAGGTCTTCACCGGCTCGCCGGGCAAGTATGTGCCGCTGGCTGAAACCATCCGTGGTTTCAAGATGATCGTCGCCGGCGAATGTGACCACCTGCCTGAGCAGGCCTTCTACATGGTTGGCACCATCGACGAAGCCTTCGAAAAAGCCAAGAAAGTCTAAGGAACGGCCATGAGCACCATCCTTGTGGATGTGGTCAGCGCAGAAGAGTCCATCTTCTCCGGCGAAGCGCGCTTTGTGGCCTTGCCCGGCGAAGCCGGCGAGCTGGGCATCTACCCGCGTCACACGCCCCTGATCACGCGCATCCGCCCCGGGGCGGTGCGCATTGAAAAGGCCGACGGCTCAGAAGAGTTCGTCTTTGTGGCCGGCGGCGTGCTTGAGGTTCAGCCCGATCACGTCACCGTGCTCAGCGACACCGCGATCCGCGGCAAGGACCTCGACGAAGCCAAAGCCAGCGAAGCGCGCAAAGCCGCTGAAGAAGCGGTCAAGAACGCCAAGAGCGACATCGATTTGGCCAAGGCTCAGTCGGAACTGGCGGTCATGGCGGCGCAGATCGCGGCCCTGCGCAAATACCGTCAAAAGCGCTGAACGGCTGCGTTCAGTCTGTGCAAAAAAACCGGCTTCAAGCCGGTTTTTTTGTGCCTGTGGCTACCGGATGATCACCGTACCTGCGGCGCGTCCGGTAGCTCGTTGCCAGCGCTGTCGGACGGCAGATTGAGCGTGCCGAGCAACTGGTGGCAGCGCGCCATCGCTGTCGCCAGCGCCTTCTCCTTCAAGCCTGCGCGCAGATCCTGGGCCAGAGCTTGTGCAAGCGCCTCCCACTGCGCCGAAGCTATGCCACGTAGCCCCCGATCGGCCACGATTTCTACTGCTTTTTCACCCAGCAGCACATAGATCAGCACGCCGGTGTTGGCTTCGGTATCCCAGACGCCCAGCTCGCCAAAAAGTCCAATGGCGCGCCTTCGCACCAGCGCATCGAAGTCGGCCGAGCCACCCTGCAGCAGATCACGCAGCGGCAGGGCGGCCTCCACACACAGACGAATTTCAGCGCTGCTATCGGCCTCCGCTTGCGCGATTTGCTGGCGCAGTCGCTCTGCCCAGCCCCGACCCAGCAGGCGCTCGACATCGTCCGCATCCAGCCAAAGCGCACGGACGATAGAGCTCAGTTTTTGCCTCAGAGACATTACCTGGGTCATCACGGCACTCTCTTCACCACCGGCCGGAGGCACCGCCGCCGCCGAAGTCACCGCCGCCGCCGCTGCGAAAGCCACCGTTAGAGCCGGAAGACCAGCCGCCGCCCCAGCTTCCCGAGCCACCGCTGCCGCGTCCACTGCCCGAATGGCGCTGCCAGTTCATCACGGTACTGGCCAGTCCATAAACCGCAGCGATCAGACCCACCGCGATGGCCAGCAGCACGCTGGCACTGATCAGCCAGGCCAGCAGACCCATACCGATGCCGGTCAGCAGGGATCCGCCCTTGCGGCCCAGCAGCGCTGAAGCGATTCGGGCAAGGATGGGCACCGCGAAGAAAAAAACCACCAGCGCGCCCGTCCAGTCGGTACCCGGCTCGCTGCGTTGGGGCTCAGGCAGTTTCTCGCCAGTGACTAAAGCCATCAGCGCGGTCAGGCCGGCGTCGATGCCGCCAAAGTAGTCGCCCTCGCGAAAGCGCGGCGTGATGCTGCGATCAATCACCTGGCGTGCTGCCAGGTCGGGAATGGCGCCCTCCAAAGTCTTGGCCGTCGCAATGCGCAGCGTGCGGTCGTTCTTGGCGATGATCAGCAGCAAGCCGTCGCCGACCTCCTTGCGTCCGATCTTCCACAGATCTCCCACCCTTTGGGCGTAGTCGGTGATGTCTTCGGGCGCGGTGGTCGGCACCATCAGCACCACGATCTGCGTGCCCTTGGCTTGTTCGAAGGCCTGCAAACGAGCCTCTAG
>JBILDR010000069.1:0-15634 GCA_044352515.1 Polaromonas sp. | reverse complement strand
CGATCTACTAAGCATCCCGAAACAAGGCCGGATATAAGGATGCAGCCGACTTCTTCACAAAATCGAGCAAAACCGCTTGTCAGCCGGGAGGCATCCATATAAGCGCCGCCCTCGGCGCGATAGGGCTCTTGATCGATCGCCGCATCGCCGCGAGGGCGCGGCTCCCACATCCTTGAATTGTCCGTGGTCGTGAGCGAAGGCCACCGCTGTAGGAGCGCCGCCCTCGGCGCGATAGGGCTGTTGATCGACCGCTGCATCGCCGCGAGGGCGCGGCTCCCACACCCTTGAATTGTCCGTGGTTGTGAGCGAAGGCCACCGCTGTAGGAGCGCCGCCTCGGCGCGATTCGGCGTCTGATCAAGCGCAGCATTTTCCAGGGCGCATCGAAGCAGGACGTACGGATGGGCACTGCGTCGCTCGCGTCCCCCGCCGCGGAGTTAGGCCCGATGCGGCAGCCGCTACCCGGGCCCTTGCACGAGTAGCCCTGGGCAAGGGAGCAGCGCCGGCCAGCACCCGGCCAGCACCCGGCCGGCACCCGGACGGCAGCAAGCCCTGCCTAGCCTTAAACTGACCGTCCAACACATCACTCAGAGAGACACTCATGAACCTGATCCCCCTGGGCAGCAGCGACCTCAAGGTGACCCCGATCTGCCTGGGCACCATGACTTTTGGCGAGCAGGTTGACGAGCCCACCTCGCATGCGATTCTTGACCGCAGCCTGGCCCTGGGCATCAACTTCATCGACACCGCCGAGATGTATTCGGTGCCGACCAAGGCCGAGACCTACACCCGCACCGAAACCTACATCGGCAACTGGCTGGCGCGCAATCCGTCGGCCCGCCAGCGCCTGGTGATTGCCACCAAGGTGGCAGGGCCGGCGCGCATGGCCTGGGTGAGGGGCGGCAAGCCTGATCTCCCCGGCGAAGACATCATTGCCGCCTGCAATGCCAGCTTGCAGCGCCTGCGCACCGATGTGATTGACCTCTATCAAATTCACTGGCCGGTGCGCCATGTGCCCGCCTTCGGTCTGATGTACTTCGACCGCAGCAAGGACCTGCCAGTCACGCCCATCCTGGAGCAGTTGCAGGCCCTGGGTGAGTTGGTCAAGGCTGGCAAGGTGCGGGCCATCGGCCTGTCCAATGAGACCCCCTATGGCGTGCACGAATTCGTGCGACTGGCCGAGCAGCATGACCTGCCGCGGGTGGCCAGCGTGCAAAACGTCTATTGCCTGATCAACCGCACGGTGGAAAACGCACTCGACGAAACCTTGTATCGCCTGAACGTCGGGTTGTTGGCCTATTCGCCGCTGGGCTTTGGCCTGCTGACCGGCAAATACGACGAGAGCGGCACCGACACCGCCCAGGCTCCCAAGGATGCTCGCATTGCTAAGTACGAGTCGGTGCGCCAGCAGCGCTGGGGCCGGCCGGCGGCTTTGCAGGCGGCGCGGCGCTATAACGCGTTGGCGCGCAAGCATGGCTTGACGCCGACCCAGATGGCGCTGGCGTTTTGCTACCACCGCCACCTGGTCGACAGCACCATCATCGGCGTGACCTCCCTGGCCCAGCTTGAAGAAGATTGCGCAGCCTGGACCACCACGCTCTCGCCCGAGGTGCTCAAGGCCATCGACGAGATTCGTTGGGAACTGCGTGACCCGGCGGTCTGAGCTCCGGCTACCCCGTTGAGCATGGCCAAGGCCGCATCGATCAGCCAGACGCCGGCCACCCAGTGGCTGCGCGATCATGGGGTTGCTTACACCGAGCATCCCTATGAGTACCTGGAGCACGGTGGCGCTGAGCACAGCGCCAAGGTCCTTGGGCTCGATCCCTTGAGCGTGGTCAAGACCCTGATCATGCAGGACCAAGACGGCGCGCCGCTGGTCGTGTTGATGCACGGCAATCGGCAGGTCTCGACCAAGAACCTGGCGCGGCAGATCGGCGCCAAGCGGGTCGAGCCCTGCGCGGTCGAGGTGGCGCAGCGTCACAGCGGCTATCTGGTGGGGGGCACCTCGCCGTTTGGCACCCGGCGGGCGATGCCGGTGTACATCGAGGCGTCCATCCTGAGCCTGCCTAAAATCGCGATCAACGGCGGTCGGCGAGGCTTTTTGGTCGGCATCGATCCGCAAGTGTGTGTTCAAAAGCTTGGCGCCCGGTCTGTGCAGTGCGCCATCGACAAATAAGACTGTCCCGTGACCCCTGTCTATCTTCTTGTGGCGACCGTGTTCGCTTACCTGATCGGATCCCTGTCTTTTGCGGTGATCGTCAGCCGCCTGATGGGCCTGAGCGATCCACGCAGCTATGGCAGCAAGAACCCGGGCGCGACCAATGTTCTTCGCTCGGGCAACAAGGCGGCGGCGGTGTTGACCCTGCTGCTTGATGGGGTCAAGGGCTGGGCGCCGGTGGCCTGGGTGCAGTGGCAGGGCGCCGCCTACGGCCTGGGCGATGGGGCGGTGGCTCTGGTCGGCCTGGCCGCCTTCCTGGGCCACCTGTTTCCGGTATTTTTCCGATTTGCCGGCGGCAAGGGCGTAGCCACCGCCGCTGGGGTGCTGTTTGGGGTGCACTGGGCCCTGGGCCTGGCGGTGCTGTTGAGCTGGCTGCTGGTGGCTTATTTCACCCGCTATTCATCGCTGTCGGCGCTGATCAGCGCTCTGGCAGCGCCTGTGCTTTACATGCTGGGCAACCGGGGGCTTTGGTATGCCGACCGCTCGGTGATGATCATGCTGGTGATCATGAGTGCGCTGCTGATTTGGCGGCACCGGCAGAACATCGCTAAGCTCCTGAATGGCCAGGAGTCCAAGATCGGCGCCAAGGGCTGAGGGCCAGGCCGCCCGAGACCCTGCTGGGTTCAGTCCCTGAAGTTGTTAAAGCTCAGCGGCAGGTCCTTGACTTCAGCGCGGATCAGCGCCATCGCCGCTTGCAAATCGTCGCGCTTGGCGCCGCTGACCCGCACCGCATCGCCCTGGATCGAGCCCTGCACCTTGAGCTTGCTGCCCTTGATAAGCTGCTGAATCTTTTTGGCGTCGTCGCCAGCTATGCCGTTGCGCACCTTGCTGACCTGCTTGACCTTGTCGCCACCGATTTTCTCGATCTTGCCCAGATCGAGAAAACGCACATCTACCCCGGCCTTGGCCAGCTTGTTGCGCAGGATGTCGTTGATCTGATCGATCTGGAAGTCGCCGTCGCCAAGCAAGGTGATGTCCTTGTCCTTGATCTCAATGGCGGCAGCTGTGCCCTTGAAATCAAAGCGGGTGCCGATTTCCTTGGCGCAGTTCTCCACGGCGTTTTTGAGTTTGACCAGATCGGCTTCGAGGACGGTATCGAAAGAGGGCATATCAGGCTCGTCGGCAAAAAATCGCGATGCGACAATCTGTAAATGTTAGTCGAGAAACAGCTTGCCCTGCAGCCCTACAACACCTTTGGTATTGCTGCCAAGGCGCAGGAGCTGGTGCGGGTACGCGGTTTGGATGACGTTCAGGCGGTGCTGGCCGACCCTGTACTGCGCGAGCGACCCAAATTTGTGCTTGGCGGGGGCAGCAACTTGGTGCTGACCGGTGATGTCAAGCCGCTGGTGCTCAAAGTGGAGGTGGCGGGCCGTCGCCTGGCCGCTGAAACGGATCGGCACTGGATTGTGGAGGTCGGTGCTGGTGAAAATTGGCACGATCTGGTGGCCTGGAGTCTGGCCCAGGGCTGGCCCGGGCTGGAAAACATGGCCCTGATTCCCGGCACCGTGGGCGCCTCGCCGGTGCAGAACATCGGCGCCTATGGCGTGGAGTTGCAAGACCGCTTCGATTCGCTCGATGCGGTCGATCTGCGCACGGGCCAGCTGTTCACGCTCGATGCGGCGCAGTGCGCTTTTGGCTACCGCGATTCGGTCTTCAAGCATGCGCCACCCGCGCAAAGTAGCGGGGAGGGCGTTCGCGGCATGGGTCTGGCCGGCCGTGCCTTGATTTTGCGGGTGCGTTTTGCCCTGCCCAAGCGCTGGAAGCCGGTGCTGGGCTATGCCGATCTGGAGCGACGCATGGCCCTGGACGGGCTGAGCGCCGATGAAGTCACGCCCGAGCGCCTGTTTCATTGGGTCTGCGAGATCCGCCGCGCCAAGCTGCCGGACCCGGCGGTGCTGGGCAATGCCGGCAGTTTTTTCAAGAACCCGACGGTCAGCCCCGAGCAATGCGCCGACATCATCGCCCGTGACCCCAAGGTGGTTCACTATCCCATGCCCGACGGCGGCATCAAGCTGGCCGCCGGCTGGCTGATCGACGCTTGTGGCTGGAAGGGCAAGAGCGTGGGGCGGGCTGGCGTGTATGAAAAACAGGCCCTGGTTCTGGTCAACCGCGGCGGGCCCAATGACCCAGTGACCGGCGGCGAGGTGATGACCCTGGCCCGCGCGATACAGACCAGTGTTTACGAACGCTTTGGCCTGCGGCTGGAGCCCGAGCCGGTGGTGCTGTGAACTGGCCGACCCGCAAGCGCTCCCCAAATCTGACCGCGACTTGATGATTCTTGCCTTGGAAGGACCCCATCCCATGCAGACCGAACTGACCATCCTCACCGGCCATTCCCGCGGCATGGGCCGCGCCATGGCGCAGCAACTGCTGGTTCAGGGGCACAGAGTGTTGGGCATCTCGCGTGGGCAGGCCCAAGGCCTGGCTCCTGGGGCAGGCGCGGCAGGCGAGTTGATCGAATGGCAGGCCGATTTGGCCGACGGCGCGGAGGTGGCGCGGCGCTTACAGAGCTGGCTGGAAGGGCAGGCCGATCCAGCTTGGCGCAGTGTGACCCTGATTAACAATGCCGCCACGATCCCGGCCATCGTGCCGCTGTCTCGCGCGCGTCCGGACGATCTGGCGCAGGCGATGCGGGTGAATCTCGAAACCCCGATGCAGCTGTGCGCAGCCTTTTTGTCTGCGACGGCCGGATGGTCGGCGCAGCGCCGCATTTTGAACATCTCGTCTGGGCTGGGGCGCAGGCCCATGGCCTCGCAGTCAGCCTATTGCGCAGCCAAAGCCGGCCTGGACCACTTCACCCGCTGCCTGGCGCTCGATGAGGCTCGCCTGCCCCATGGCGCCCGTGTGTGCTCATTGGCCCCTGGCGTCATCGATACCGAGATGCAGATGCAACTGCGCGGCGCCCCGGACGCCGACTTTCCCGACCGCCAGGGCTTCGAGGGCCTGCATCAACAGGGCATGCTTACCTCACCCGAGCTTGCCGCCGAGCGACTGCTGGCTTTCCTGGCCAGGCCCGACTTCGGCCAGCAGCCAGTAGCTGACGTTCGCGCCTGAAAAAATAATTGGGGTCAGATACCGATTAAATGCCTAAAAAAGCGGTCCGCAGACCGCTTTTCAGGGCCAGGGCAAGTTCTCAGTTCTTGCCGCTGCCTTCAAGCTTGAAGATATGCGGGCCCTCGCCTGCCGAGAGCAGTCCGCTGTGGGCGTAGATGCCCAGCTTGGCGCGGGTATCGGTGATGTCCAGGTTGCGCATGGTCAGCTGGCCGATGCGGTCGAGCGGGCTGAAGGGCGCGTCTTCTACCTTTTCCATCGACAGGCGCTCGGGCGCATAGGTCAGGTTGGGCGAGGTGGTGTTGACGATGCTGTAGTCGTTGCCGCGGCGCAGCTCCAGCGTCACTTCGCCGGTGATGGCGCGCGCCACCCAGCGTTGGGCGGTTTCGCGCAGCATGATGGCCTGCGGGTCGAACCAGCGGCCTTGGTAGAGCAAGCGGCCGAGCTTGAGGCCGCCCATGCGGTACTGCTCAATGGTGTCTTCGTTATGAATGCCCGTGACCAGGCGCTCATAGGCGATGTGCAGCAGCGCCATGCCTGGGGCCTCATAAATGCCGCGGCTCTTGGCCTCGATGATGCGGTTTTCGATCTGGTCGCTCATGCCCAGACCGTGCCGCCCGCCGATCTCGTTGGCCTTGAGAAACATGTCAACCAGTGAGTCGAAGGTCTGGCCGTTCAGGGCCACCGGCATGCCTTCTTCGAAGCGCACCGTCACCTCTTCAGCCTGGACCTCGACCTCGGGCTTCCAGAAGGCCACGCCCATGATGGGATTGACGATGCGGATGCCGCTGTTCAATTGCTCCAGGTCTTTGGCCTCGTGCGTGGCGCCCAGCATATTGGAGTCGGTGGAATAGGCTTTTTCCACGCTCATTTTGTAGTCGAAGCCATTGGCGATCAGGAATTCGCTCATTTCCTTGCGCCCGCCCAGCTCGTCGATGAAAGTCTGGTCCAGCCAGGGCTTGTAGATCTTCAGACTCGGGTTGGTCAGCAGACCGTAGCGGTAAAAGCGCTCGATGTCGTTGCCTTTGAAGGTCGAGCCGTCGCCCCAGATGTTGACGTCGTCCTCCTTCATGGCAGCCACCAGCATGGTGCCGGTCACGGCGCGGCCCAGCGGGGTGGTGTTGAAGTAGGTGATGCCGCCGGTGCTGATGTGGAAAGCGCCACACTGGATGGCGGCCACGCCTTCATGGGCCAGTTGGGTGCGGCAGTCGACCAGGCGGGCTTTTTCGGCGCCATAGGCCATGGCCTTGCGCGGGATTTCCTCGTAGTCCGACTCGTCGGGCTGACCCAGATTGGCGGTGTAGGCATAGGGCATGGCGCCCTTTTTCTTCATCCACAGCAGGGCCGCCGAGGTATCGAGGCCGCCGGAGAAGGCGATGCCGACTTTTTGCCCCTTGGGCAGGTGTTGCAAGATGGTGCTCATGGTCTGGGCTGGCTGGCCTGCCGCTGGCAGGCTTTTGGGGGGGAGGGCGGCGCTGTGCCGTGGGGCGTTCAGCCGAAATGGCAGATGTAGTGATAGGCCTCGCTCACCCGGATTTCGAAGCTCGACTGCCCCGGAATCTTGAAGCTGTGGCCCGGCCCCGAGCTTTGCCACTGGTCGCTGCCAGAGAGTTTGTACTCGCAGCTACCGGCCACGCACTCCATGATCTCGGGCGCGCCGGTGTTGAAAGTCAGGGTGGAGGGCAATACAACACCGACAGACTTTTTGCTGCCGTCGGCCAGCGTGATGCCGTGGCTGACGCACTTGCCGTCGAAATAGACGCTGGCTTGGGTATTGACGCTGACGTTGTGCAGTTGCGCGTTGCTCATGGGGGTCCGTCGGTAGGGATGTCGCCCAAATGCGGGCAAAACGCGGATTTTAGGCCATGGTCACGGCCTCCTACCCAGGCCCCAACAAGCCCCGCCTCACCTGCGCCGCGGCTGAGCATCGGCTTCGCAGCGCCCTAAGTCCGCCCTCGGTTCGCCCTCATCGGGCCATCGCTGGAACGTCAGTGCCAGCGACCGCCGTGGTGATGCCGGCTTTGGTGCCGGCCTTGGTGCCGGCCGCCATGCACGCCCAAGCTCAGAGACAGGCCGATCGGTACCACGGGCACATAGCGCACGGGCGGCGAGACTACGGTGTAGGCGGGCGATGCGAAGCTGTGGACGCGCGGTGGCAGCACATAGACCGGCTCGGTCTGCACATAGGTGACGGTCGGCGCGGGCGCGGCAGATACCGGTCCGACGGTGATGCTGTTCGACGAGGTCGGCCCGGGCAGGGCGCCGACCGGGCTCAGTTGCAGCCGCACGAAAGCGCCCGGGTCGTTAGGCATCTTGATGCTGTAGCGCTTGTTGTCATATTCGTACACCACGTCGTAGTGCAGCACCCGGTTTTCATAGGTGGTTTGGGTGGTGCACTGCTGGACGTTGCGCACCTCGTCGCGGGTGCCTTCAACCCGGTTACCGAGGACCGCGCCGCCCACCAGGCCTATCATGGTGGCGATGTCACGGCCGCTGCCGCCGCCGATGGCGTTGCCAATCGCCCCGCCGGCGATTGCGCCCATGGCCAATCCGGCGCCTGAAGGCTGGCTCTGCTGGATGACCTGCTGGTTGGTACAGACCTGGCGCGGCACGGCGACCTGTTGCATGACGGCGGTGGTGTTGAGCACACGTGCCATGACCTCCTGGGCCAGAGCCGGTGCGGCACTTAAAGCGCCCAAGGCAGCTGTGGCCATGGCGGCCAGGGAGAGATGTTTGCTGTTCATGAGAATCTCCTGATGGGGCGCGAGCTCGAGAACCCAGGGCTGTGGGGTCTCGCAACCGAGCCGCCCGAAGGCCCGGTCTGTAGATTAAACGGGCCGGGGGGTGATTTGGTTAACAAGTTCGGGTAAATCCTGAGTAAAGCTGGGGTCGGCCTAATGCCGGCCGGCCCAGATTAGCCAGTCCGGCTCCTTGAAACCCACGCTGATCAGCCCATGGGGCCAGGCCACCACCGGGCGCTTGATCAGGCTGGGCTGGGTCTGCATCAGCGCGATGGCGCTTGCGCTGTCAAGCACTGCAGCTTGCTGCTCAGGGGCCAACTTGCGCCAGGTCGTGCCCTGGCGGTTGAGCAGTTTTTCCCATCCGACGGCTTGGGCCCAGGCCTGAAGTTGGTCGCTACTGACCTTGGACTTCTTGAAGTCATGAAACCGATGGGCGATGTCGTGCTCGGTCAGCCAGGCCCTGGCCTTCTTGACGGTGTCGCAGTTGGCAATGCCGTAGAGCTCAATCATGGAACTAATTCTGGCAGAGTCAGCGCCTTGCCGAGCCTTGCTGGGCCGGTTGGCCCCAAGGCCTGCGAGACAATGGGCCCATGGACAACCCGACGACTCTGGAGCAGTGGCTGGCCCACTGCGAGCGCATACACCCCCGCAGCATCGATATGGGCCTGGAGCGGGTGCGTGCGGTCGCCCACCGCATGGGCTTGCGGCTGAAGGTGCCGGTGATCACCGTGGCCGGCACCAATGGCAAGGGCTCGACCTGCGCGATGCTCGAGGCCATCTTGCAGCAGTCGGGCTACCGGGTCGGGCTGTACACCTCGCCGCATCTGGTTCATTTTGAGGAGCGCTGCCGCTTGCGCGGCGAGGCCGTGAGCGCCGCGGCGCTGCTGCCGCATTTTCAGAAGGTGGAGCGGGCTCGGCTTGGCAGTGACCTGCGTTATCTGCCCGGTCGCCCGCAGGATGTGCGCGGCGAGCTCACGCTGAGCTATTTCGAGTTCACCACCCTGGTGTTTCTGTCGGTGCTGGCCCATGCCGAACTCGATGTGGTGATCTTGGAAGTGGGTTTGGGTGGACGGCTCGATGCGGTCAATCTGATCGATACCGATTGCGCCATCATCACCAGCATAGACCTCGATCACATGGAGTTCCTGGGCCCGGATCGGGAGTCCATAGGCCGCGAGAAGGCAGGCATCATCCGCGCGGGCAAGCCCGTCATCGTCAGTGACCCGGCGCCGCCCGACAGCGTGCTGGAGGCCGCCCGCTTGCTGGGCGCTGATCTGTGGCGCATCGGGCCCGACTTTCAATTTACCGGCGACAAGCAGCAATGGGGCTGGAGCGGACGGGGCAAGCGCTATTCCGGCCTGGCCTACCCGGCGCTGCGCGGCGCCAATCAACTGCTCAATGCCTCGGGCGTGCTGGCGGCACTGGCGGCCTTGTGGGAGCAACTGCCGGTGACCGCGCAGGCGGTGCGCAATGGCCTGGCCCTGGTGGAATTGCCCGGGCGTTTTCAGATCGTGCCGGGCCAACCGACCTTGGTGCTCGATGTGGCCCACAACCCTCATTCAGTGGCCGCATTGACTGAGAACTTGGATGCGATGGGTTTTTACCCCTGTACCCATGCGGTGTTCGGTGCCATGGCCGACAAGGATCTGGCGACCATGCTCGCGCGCATAGGCCCTTTGATTGATCGCTGGTATTTTTGCGACCTGCCCCTGCCCCGAGCCGCCTCGGCGGCGCAATTGCAAGCGGCCTGGCAGGCCATGCCAGAGCGCAACCCGCCCGCCCCGTCGAGCACCCATGAAAGTCCCCGTCTGGCCTTGCAGGCGGCGGTGGCTACGGCAGACCCCGCTGATAGAATCATTGTCTTCGGATCCTTCTTGACGGTGGGTGGAGTTCTCCAGGACGGACTGCCCCGCTTGTCAGCCCAGCACCTGAGCGATTGAATCGCGGCAGCGCTGAGCTGGCGCCGCCCACCCCAGCTAACGCTCAGCACGCATCGCCCATGTCGTTTTTCAGTTTCCGCCGCAGTCGGACGTCTCCTGCCAAGCCCGCTGCCGCGGCGGCGGCTTCCGAGAGTGTGGAAGTGGTTCGGCGGCGTGCCCGCCAGCGCCTGATCGGCGCGGCGGTGCTGGTGCTGATCGGTGTGATCGGCTTTCCCCTGTTGTTTGACAGCCAGCCCAGGCCGGTGCCGGTGGATATCGCGATCGACATTCCCTCGCGCAACGCGGTCAAGCCCGGTACGCCCATTGCAGCGGCCAAGCCCACTGAAACGGCCAACGCCGCCATGCCGGCCGATGCAGCGACGCCACCTGCACCGCAGGTGCCCCCACAAGCCAGTTTGGAGGGCAAGGAAGAAATCGTCGGCGGCAATCCAGCGGCCGCGTCGCCTGTGCCAGCGCCTGTGGCCACCCCAGCTGCGGGGGCCATTGAAGCGGCGCCGAAAGTTGCAGCCAAGCCGGCGCCCGAAGCTCAGCGCCCCCAGGACCCTAAAGACGCTAAAGCTGCGGCAGCTCGCGTAGTAGTTCAGGTTGGCGCATACGCCGATGCGGCCAAGGCCCGTGAGGTCCGGCAAAAGCTAGAGAAAGCCGGCTTCAAGACCTACGCCCAGGTGGTTGACACCAAGGACGGCTCGCGCACGCGGGTCAGAGTGGGCCCCTTTGCGAGTCGGGCTGAGGCCGAGAAGGCGGCTGCCAAGATCAAGTCGCTCGACCTGCCGGCCTCGTTATTGGCGCTTTGAGCCCCATGACTGGCATTGATTGGGTCCTGGCGGCACTTGTTTTGCTCTCTGCCCTTGTAGGACTGTGGCGCGGCCTCATCTTCGAGGTGCTGTCCTTGTTGGGCTGGATTGCTGCGTTTTTTGTGGCCCGCTGGCTTGCGGCTTCGGTGGGCGTCTATCTGCCGCTCCAGGGGCTGTCGGACCCCATGCGCTATGCGGCCGGTTTTGCCTTGACGTTTATTGCGGCGCTGCTGGCCGCTGGCTTGCTAGCGGCGCTGGTGCGCAAAGTGGTGTCGGCGGTCGGGCTTCGCCCGATCGATAGGGTGCTGGGCGCTGCTTTTGGGGCTTTGCGCGGTGTGGTGGTGTTGTTGGCGGTGGCATTGGTGGTCGACCTCACGCCGTTCAAACGGTCTGAGGCCTGGCAGCAGTCGCTGGTCGCACCGGTGCTGGCCTTGGCACTGGGGGGGCTGAAATCGGCCTGGCCGGACTCCCTGGGCCGGATCGTGAACTGAAGGACGGATCGAATATGTGCGGCATTTTTGGCGTCGTCAGTGACGCTCCGGTCAATCAGCTGATCTACGACGGCTTGTTGCTGCTACAGCACCGCGGCCAGGACGCGGCTGGCATTGCCACCCAGCACGGCCAGAAGTTCTTCATGCACAAGGCCAAGGGCATGGTCAAGGATGTGTTTCGCACCCGCAATATGCGGGCTTTGCCCGGCAACGTGGGACTGGGCCAGGTGCGCTACCCGACGGCAGGCAACGCCTTCAGCGAAGAAGAGGCTCAGCCCTTTTATGTCAATGCACCCTTTGGCCTGGTGCTGGTTCATAACGGCAATCTGACCAATGCGGCGGCGCTCAAGGCCGAGCTGTTTTCGGTGGACCATCGCCACATCAATACCGAGAGCGATTCTGAAGTCCTGCTCAATGTGCTGGCCCATGAGCTGGAGAAAACCACCCGGGGTCTGCCCCTGGCGCCGGCCGATGTGTTTGCCGCTGTGCGTGGCGTACACCGCCGAGTGCGCGGCTCCTACGCGGTGGTGGCTTTGATTGCCGGCCATGGCTTGCTGGCCTTTCGGGACCCGTATGGCATTCGGCCATTGAGTCTGGGCAGTCAGGGCAAGACCTGGGTGGTGGCCAGCGAGTCGGTGGCCCTGGAGGGCACGGGCCACCGGTTTGAGCGCAACCTGCAGCCGGGCGAGGCAGTGTTCATCGACCTGCAAGGCAATCTGCACAGCGCCCAGTGCGCGGATCAACACCGGCTGATGCCCTGCATTTTTGAATTTGTTTATCTGGCTCGGCCCGACTCCATCCTGGATGGCATCTCGGTCTACCAGGCCCGGCTCAATCTGGGCGAGACCCTGGCCAAGCGGGTGATCTCGACGGTGCCGCCCAATGAGATTGATGTGGTCATTCCCATCCCCGAATCGAGCCGGCCCAGTGCCACCCAATTGGCACATTTGTTGGGCATCCCTTACCGGGAAGGCTTCGTCAAGAACCGCTATGTGGGCCGCACCTTCATCATGCCGGGCCAGGGCGTGCGCAAGAAATCGGTGCGCCAAAAGCTCAATGTGATTGCCAGCGAATTCAAAGGCCGCAATGTGCTGCTGGTCGACGATTCCATTGTGCGCGGCACCACCAGCCGCGAGATCGTGCAGATGGCACGCGATGCCGGCGCCCGCAAGGTCTACCTGGCCAGCGCTGCGCCGCCGGTGCGCTACCCCAATGTCTACGGCATCGACATGCCCACCAGCAGCGAGTTGGTGGCTTACAACCGCAGCGTCGAAGAGGTGCGGGAAGTCATAGGCTGCGATGCTCTGATCTACCAGGACGTTGAAGGCATGAAGCGCGCCATCGGCTCGCTCGGCAGCGGCCTGGACGGTTTTGACGCGTCCTGCTTCGACGGCGTTTACGTCACCGGCGACGTCACGCCCGAATCAATTGCACGCATGAACGAACAGCGTGTCGACGGCGATGAAGAGGCCCAGGAAGATGCCTCCCGCCTGGCCCTGCCCAACGCCGAGACGGTCTGAGGAAACGATCACATGAGTCACGACCCCAGTTCCAGAAAATTACTGCCCGAAGCCCTGCACCGCCAGACCCTGGCCGTGCGCGCCGCCGTCGACCGCAGCCAGTATGGCGAGAACTCTGAGGCCCTGTTCCTGACCAGCGGCTTTGTGCAGGAAAGCGCCGAGTCGCAGGCCCGTCGCTTTGGGGGCGAGGAGGAGGGCGATACCTACGGCCGCTCCGGCAACCCCACCGTGCGCTCCATGGAAATGCGCCTGGCTGCGCTCGAAGGTTCTGAAGCCTGCATGGCCACCTCCTCGGGCATGGCGGCCATCATGCTCATGTGCTTTTCCCTGCTCAAAGCTGGTGACCATGTGGTGTTCTCGCAGTCTATGTTTGGCTCGACCATCAAGCTGATTGGCTCGGAATTCGCCCGCTTCGGGGTTGAGTCGACCATCGTGCCGCAGACCGACTTGGACGCCTGGAAGGCAGCGGTGCGGCCCAGCACCCGGCTGCTGTTTGCCGAGACACCGACCAACCCGCTGGGCGAGGTCTGCGATATCGCTGCCCTGGCTGAGATCGCCCGCCATGCCGGCGCCTTGCTGGCGGTGGATAACTGCTTTGCCACCCCCGCGCTGCAGCGGCCCATGGAACTGGGGGCCGACATCGTGATGCACTCGGGCACCAAGTACCTTGACGGCCAAGGCCGGGTCATGGCCGGGGCCCTGTGCGCCAGCGAGAAGTTGGTGCGCGAGAAATTCCTGCCGGTGCAAAAAAACGGCGGTATGGTGCTCTCGCCCTTCAACGCCTGGGTGGTGCTCAAGGGCCTGGAAACCTTGGACCTGCGCATGCGCGCACAAAGCGCGCTGGCCCTTGAATTGGCGCAATGGCTGGAGCAGCATCCGGCCATAGCGCGGGTCTATTACCCGGGCCTGGCCAGCCACCCGCAGCATGCACTGGCCATGCGTCAGATGGAGGGTCTGGGCGGTGCCGTGGTCTCCTTCGACGTCAAGGCGGATAGCCCAGAGCAGGGACGGGCGCGCGCCTTCCATGTGCTCGACGCGCTGCAGGTGCTCTCGCTGTGCACCAACCTCGGTGACACCAAGACCTTGCTGACCCACCCGGCCAGCACCTCGCACGGCAAGCTCTCGGAGGCACAGCGCCAAGCCGCTGGCATCGGCCAGGGCCTGGTGCGCGTGGCCGTGGGCCTGGAGCATCTCGACGACATGAAAGCCGACATATCGCGCGGCCTGGACACGCTTTGAACCCCATGACCACTCGCGTTCGCACCCGCTTTGCGCCTTCGCCCACCGGCTTTATCCACCTGGGCAACATCCGTTCGGCGCTTTACCCCTGGGCCTTCGCACGCGCCAAGGGTGGCGACTTTATCCTTCGCATCGAAGACACCGACCTGGAGCGCTCCAGCCAGGCGGCGGTCGATGTGATCATCGAGGGTATGCGCTGGCTGGGCCTGGACTATGACGAAGGCCCGTTCTACCAGATGCAGCGCATGGACCGCTACAAGCAGGTGCTGGCTGAGCTTCAGGCCACCGGACAGGTCTATCCCTGCTACATGAGCGTGGCCGAACTCGATGCCCTGCGCGAGCGGCAAATGGCCGCCAAGCTCAAGCCACGTTACGACGGTACATGGCGGCCCGAGCCGGGCAAGACCCTGCCGCCGGTGCCCGATGGCATCAAGCCGGTGCTGCGCTTTAAGACGCCTGCGGCCGGCGAGGTGGTCTGGGACGACAAGGTCAAGGGCCGCATCTCGATCAGTAACGAAGAACTGGACGATCTGGTCATCGCCCGGCCCGACGGCACGCCCACCTACAACTTCTGCGTGGTGGTCGACGACATCGACATGGCCATCACCCATGTGATCCGCGGCGACGACCATGTCAACAACACGCCGCGCCAGATTCACATCTTCAGGGCTTTGGGGCATGAGCCGCCGGTTTATGCCCACTTGCCGACGGTGCTCAATGAGCAGGGCGAGAAGATGAGCAAGCGCAATGGCGCCAAGGCGGTGACCGACTACGCCCGCGAAGGCTATTTGCCCGAGGCCATGGTCAACTACTTGGCCCGGCTGGGCTGGAGCCATGGCGATGACGAGATCTTCAGCCGGGAGCAGTTCCTGCAGTGGTTCGACCTCGACCACCTGGGCAAGAGCGCCGCGCAGTTCGATGAGGCCAAGTTACGCTGGGTCAACGCTCAGCACATCAAGGCCAGCGCTGATGCGCAACTGGTGCAATGGCTCAAGCCCTTCCTGGTCGAGCGCGGCGCTCAGGTGGCGCCCGAGCGGGCCGAGCGTGCCTGCGCCCTGTTCAAGGACCGCTGCAGCACCTTGGTCGAATTGGCCGGATGGCTGGTTTTGCTGGAGCAGGGCGGCCAAGCCAGCGCGCAAGACCGCGATAAGCACCTGACCGCGGCCATTGCGCCGGTGCTGGCGCAATTGGCCGACGCCCTGGCCGAGACTGACTGGAGCCGCGCTGCGATTGCGGAGGCCGTGGCCCAGGTGCTCAAGGGCGCGCAGTTGAAAATGCCGCAACTGGCCATGCCGGCACGGGTGGCCTTGCTGGGCACGCCGCAGACCCCGTCTCTGGACGCGGTGATCGAATTGATGGATCGCGACCTGGTGCTGGAGCGGCTGCGCCAGCCGGCAGCTTGATCTTCGTCGACCAGTTTTTGCAGGGGCTGTGGGATGGCTGTGTTTTCTGGCTATAATGAGTGGCTCGACAATTGTAGCGCCGGTCTGTTTGACAGACGGGGGTCACAATGAAAAGGGGGTATAGCTCAGCTGGGAGAGCGCTTGCATGGCATGCAAGAGGTCAGCGGTTCGATCCCGCTTACCTCCACCAGTCGAAAGTCCAAAGGTTTTGACCCTATCGTCTAGAGGCCTAGGACATC
>JBILDR010000247.1:0-4741 GCA_044352515.1 Polaromonas sp. | reverse complement strand
TGGGCGTGAGCGCGTAAATCGGAATGCCGATGTCATGCCGGCTCATCCACAGCGCGGTCGATCCGCTGTCACTCAAAGCCACGATGGCCTTGGCGCCCAAATGCTGGGCGGTGAACAGCGCGCCCATGGCAATGGACTGGTCGATGCGGTTGAAGGTCTTGCCGCTGAAGTCGGCGTCGATCTCGTGCCCGCTGGCTTTTTCGGCTTCCAGGCAGATCTTGGCCATCTCCTCGACGGTCTCCAGCGGATAGCGGCCGGCGGCGGTCTCGGCGCTGAGCATGACGGCATCGGTGCCGTCGAGCACCGCATTGGCCACATCGCTCACCTCGGCGCGGGTGGGCACCGGGTTGACGATCATGCTCTCCATCATCTGCGTGGCGGTGATCACCACCCTGTCATGGGCCCGCGCCATGCGGATCATTTGCTTTTGCAGCGCGGGTACGGTGGCATTGCCCACCTCAACCGCCAGGTCGCCGCGCGCCACCATGATGCCGTCGCTGGCCAGCAAGATCGCCTCCAGATTCGGGATGGCCTCGGCGCGCTCGATCTTGGCGATCAGCGCCGGCTTGTGCTTGAAAGGCGTGGCCGCCACATTGCACAGTTGGCGGGCCATCTCCATGTCGGTGGAGTTCTTGGGAAAGCTCACCGCCACGTAGTCGGCCTGAAAACTCATGGCCGTCTTGATATCGTCCATGTCCTTGGCGGTCAGCGCCGGCGCGGTCAGTCCGCCGCCTTGCTTGTTGATGCCCTTGTTGTTAGAGAGCTCACCGCCGAGCTTGACGGTGGTGTGCACCTGCTCGCCTTTGACCGCATCGACCGTCAGCACAATCAAGCCGTCGTTGAGCAGCAGCACATCGCCAGCCTTGACATCGCGCGGCAGTTCTTTGTAGTCCAGGCCCACGCCCTGCAGATCGCCTGGCTCGGCGCGTGAGGCGTCCAGCACAAAGCGCGCACCTGGCTCGAGCATCACCTTGCCCTCGGCGAACTTGCCGACACGGATCTTGGGCCCCTGCAGATCGGCCATGATCGCCACCTCACGGCCGGCACGCTGAGCCGCCTGCCGCACCAGCTCGGCGCGCTCAATATGGTCTTCGGCCTTGCCATGGCTGAAGTTGAGCCGCACCACATTGACGCCAGCGCGGATCATCTTTTCCAGCAAATCCGGGTCACTGCTGGCCGGCCCCAGGGTGGCAACAATTTTGGTGGCGCGGCTGGGCATGGGTGAGTCTCCTGGAGGGCTAAAGCGCTCCGATTCTCACACAGGGCCTGAGGCCTTGTTACCGATTTGTTACTGAGAGGCTTGGGTGGCTCTCAGATCAGAGCCGACGGCCCTGGATCACCCGCACCAGAACCACCACCACCGCGATCACCAGCAGGATGTGAATCAGGCCGCCCATGGTGTAGGACGAAACCAAGCCCACCAGCCATAGCAGTACCAAGACGGCAGCAATTGTTTCAAGCACGGCAATGGCTCACTTTTTTGTCTTGTCGATTTCATGCCCGATCACCCCGCCGACGGCTGCACCACCGATGGCTCCCGCGGCACTGCCGCCGGTAAGCACCGAGCCGCCGATGGCACCCACCCCGGCGCCAATGGCGGTGTTCTTCTCCTGCTGCGTCATGCCAGCGCAGGCGGCCAGGGTGGCTGCGGTCAGGGCGAGCGCAGCAGTGCGCGCGATACGTGTCGAAGTTGTGGGACGGTGCATGGCTCGGCTCCTTTGAGGGCTTGATGAACACGGGACCGGCAGCCGCTTCTGCGCGGCGGTGGGTCCAAGCAAGCTTAAAAGCCCAGGCCTTCTGAGTCAGTCAGCAATGCGCTTCGATTGCATCAAGAAGTGGCTTGAAGAACCGCGGCCCGGCCCCTTGGCTGTGCTCGGCAGCTGAGGGACGGCTTCAGCGCCTTTGCGGGCCTTAAAGCCGCCCAAGCCGCCGCATCAGCGCTGCAAGACCGATGGCCTGCGTGCCGTAGCGCGTAGGAAAGATCTCCTGCCCGGGGTAGACGAGGTAACGCTGCTCGATGTTCAAATCGTCACAGGCTATGGAAAAACCTTTGCTGAGCGAAGGAGCGCTAGAGCGCTTGATCTCTATGCCCACCAAGGGCCTGCCGCCGCGCTCGAACAGGAGGTCGATTTCGGCGCCGGCATGACTGCGGTAGCTGTAAGGCTGCAAGCCCGGCACAGCCGCGATCAGGTTGTCGATGCAAAAGCCCTCATAGCTGGGTCCGCATACAGGGTGGCCGGCCAGCGCATCCAAATCGCCCAGGCTCAGCAGCGCATGCACCAGGCCACTGTCGCGGACGTACAGCTTGGGCATCTTGACCAGGCGCTTGCCCCCATTGCCACTCCAGGGCCGCAGACGGCGCACCAGTTGCAGATCCACCAGCAAATCAATGTAGCGCTCCACGGTGGGGCTGCTCACGCCCAGGCTGCTGGCCAGGCGGCTTTGTTGGAGCAAGGCGCCTTGCTGATGCGCCAGCATCGTCCACAGGCGCCCCACCGACTCTGTAGGCAAACGCGGCGCAAACATCGGCACATCGCGCTGCAAATAGCTGCGCACGAAATTCGCACGCCAACGCAGGCTGGCCGCGTCGCTCTTGGCCAAGAGGCTTTCGGGAAAGCCGCCGCGCAGCCATAAGGCGTCCAAGCCGGTGTCGGGCCACTCCAGCGCATGGATCGGCCCCACCTCCAGGTAGGCAATGCGTCCTGCCAGGGTTTCGCTGCTTTGCCGCATCAGATCAAGCGAGGCCGAACCCAGAACCAGAAAATGACCGGCGCGCTGACCGGCGCGGCGGCGCTCGTCGATGATGCCCCGCAGCACTTCGAACAAGTCTGGCATCCGGTGAATCTCGTCGAGGATCACCAGCTTGCTGCCCTGGGCTCGCAAAAAGGCATCGGCGTCGGCCAAGCGCAGGCGGTCTGCCGGGCGTTCCAAGTCCAGGTAAGTGGTGCCCTGAGGCCAGGATTCGGCCAGGGTCAGTGCCAGGGTGGTCTTGCCCACCTGACGCGGCCCGAGCAAGACCACGGCAGGCGACTCCTGCAGAGCAAGGTTTAAAGCATCCAGGCTAGAGCGTCTCAGCATCATTGAAATTCTAACGTCTACCGCTAGAATTTCAATGTAAAAATACAGCGCACGGGGCTTTTTATGAGAAGCGGCGCGGCCACGAGGCCGCGCGGCATGAGCGCCTGAAATTGCGCCTGCGCACAAGCTGGGGCATGATGGCCCGCAGGCCCGCAGGCCCGCAGGCCCGCAGGCCCGCAGGCCCGGAACGCCTTGCGCCTAGCCACTCCACGCCATCACCGCCCATCCAGCCATGAACACCACGCTTGAAGTCACCGGACAGTGCCACTGCGGCTCGATTTCCTTTACCGCTCTGGTGGACCCCAGCAAAGTCCTGGTCTGCCACTGCGCCGATTGCCAGCAGTTTTCCGGCGCACCCTTTCGCGCCGTCTTGCCCACGCTGGCTGAGCAGGTTCAGGTCTCGGGCCAGCCCCGGCACTACATCAAGGTGGCCGCCAGCGGCAATCGCCGGGCGCAGGCCTTCTGCCCGGAATGTGGCACCCATCTGTATGCCACTGAGGCCGATCAGCCCAAGACCATGAACCTCAGGCTGGGCTGCGTCAAAGAAAGGGCGCAGCTGGCTCCGTCGGTGCAGATCTGGGGCCAGTCGGCCATGCCCTGGCTGGCTCAGATGCACGGCAAGCCGGTGCATGGGCAGGGCCTGGCCAGCCCTTTGATGACGAATTCCGTCTAACTTGTCGGCACGCCGGGTCGATGGCGGCGATCATCCAGATTCATCACGAGCACTTTAAAAATGCACCCAGCCGTCCTGCAGTTCTGGTTTCATGAAGTCACTGCCGCGCAATGGTGGAAGGTCGCCCCCGCTTTTGACCGCCTGATTGCCGAGCGCTTTGGCGAACTGCACCAACAAGCTTGCAAGGCCGAGCTGTTTGATTGGCGGGCCGACCCGCACGGACGCCTGGCCGAGGTGATCGTGCTCGACCAGTTCTCCCGCAACATCTACCGCGGCCAGCGCGGCGCCTTCGAGGCCGACCCATTGGCTCTGGCCCTGGCCCAGACGGCGGTGGCCGCAGGCGACGACCTGGCCCTGAGCGAGGCCGAGCGCGCCTTTTTGTACATGCCCTATATGCACAGCGAATCGCGCCGCATCCACGCTGTTGCCGACGAGCTGTTCAAGGAGCGCGCGTCCAAGGACAGCCACCAGTTCGAGCTCAGGCACAAAGCCATCATCGACCGCTTCGGCCGCTACCCCCACCGCAACCAGATCCTGGGCCGAACATCTACCCTTGAAGAGCTGGCCTTTCTGGCTACGCCGGGGTCGAGCTTTTAGGGCCCTTGGGCAGTGCTCCGCGCGCGGATATGCCGGGCTCGTGGGGACTGTCAGTATTTCTGTGTGTGAGGCGGTTGGGTGAATTGGTTTTGGGTTGCTGTTCTTTTATCTTCAGGCCCCTGCCAGGCCGCCGGAGGCACCCCCCGGTTGGGCCATGTACTCATGGCTCAACCCCTCATCGAGCGGCATTGGCTGGCTCCGTAAACCGCTCTTCGTAGAGTATCGCAAATTGGTTCATCGCCTCGCGCCATTCGCGCACGCTGCGCCCATGGTTGGCGGTGATATTGCGCAGGGCCAGCCAGATCAATTTGGTGGCTGCATCATCATTGGGGAAGTGCCCCCGTGTCTTGATGATCTTGCGCAACTGGCTGTGCAAACTTTCGATGGCGTTGG
>JBILDR010000068.1:0-15692 GCA_044352515.1 Polaromonas sp. | reverse complement strand
ACAGGCCAGCGGCCAGGTACTGCTCCATGGCGCGGCTTGGCAAGACAGCGCGCAGGGCGTTTTTCTGCCCACCTGGCGGCGCGAGCTGGGCTATGTGTTTCAAGAGGCCAGCCTGTTTGAACATCTAAACGTCAAGCAGAACCTGCGCTTTGGGCTCGAGCGGGTGCGCAGCGCCAGCGCCGCGCGCGCCCTCGATGCTGCGCTTGACTTGCTGGGCATAGGGCACTTGCAGGATCGCGCTGTGGCCAGCTTGTCGGGCGGCGAGCGCCAGCGGGTGGCGATGGCCCGCGCCCTGGCCACCGAACCCAAGCTGCTGCTGCTCGACGAGCCCATGGCTGCGCTCGACGTGGCACGCAAGCAGGAGGTACTGCCCTGGCTGCAGCGCCTGCGCAGCGAGCTACAAATCCCCATGCTCTACGTCACCCACTCGGTCGACGAGCTGGCGCAGCTGGCCGACCATGTGGTGGTGCTGCGCCAGGGACAGGTGATCAGCAGCGCCAGCGCGCAAGCGGCCTGGGTGCAGCCCGAGGTGGCACTGGCGGTCGGCGAGCAGGCCGGCAGTCTGGCCAGTGGGCGGGTCTGCGAGCGCGATAGCGCTTATGCGCTGGCTCAAATTGAGTTTGAGGGCGGCTTGCTGTGGGTGCGCGATCAAGGGCTGCAGATCGGACAGTCGGTACGCCTGCGCATCCTGGCGCGCGATGTGAGCCTGTCGGTGGCCGAGCAGGACCACAGCACCATCGCCAACCGACTGGCCGGGACGATCGAGTCCATCCACCCCGACAGCCACCCGTCGCAGGCGCTGGCGAGAGTGCGCTGCGGCAGCGCCCTCATCCTGGCCCGCGTGACCCACCGCTCACTGCAAGCCCTGTCGCTAAAGGTGGGATCGCCGGTGCGGTGCCAGATCAAGTCCGTAGCCTTGATGGGCTGAAGGGGCTGAAGGGGCTGAAGGGGCTGGGGCAAGCGTTACTGGAGCAAGCAAGCAGGGGTCTTGCTCCCTCCCCCTTTGGGGGAGGGCTGGGGTGGGGGCATCCACAGCAGCAAAGTCTTTATCCAAGCCGCACCCTCTCAGCGATGAGCCGCTTCATCAAATACTGCATCGCGGGTACGGGTACGGGTACGGGTACGGGTGCGGGTGCGGGTGTGGGTGTGGGTGTGGGTGTGGGTGTGGGTGTGGGTGTGGGTGTGGGTGTGGGAGCGCCGCCCTCGGCGCGATGCTGCGCTTGATCAAGCGCAGCAACTTTCAGGGCTTATCGAAGAAGGGCGCACGGATGGGCACTGCGCCGCTCGTGTCCCCCGCCTCGGCTGGCGCCTCGGCTCCTCCTCTACCTCGCTTCGCAGCGCCCACCCGCACGCCCTGGGGTGATGCGAGCGCCGCGCTCGCTGCGTAGATGGTCCACGCATCGGTGCCGCTTACCGAATGGGGCGCCGCCTTAGGCCTTAGCAGCGTTGCCCCTCGGCCGGTGCGTCGGGCCTGGTGACCTTTAACCTTGCCCCTGGAATCCGTACCCCACAGCCCATGCTTATGCGATAACCACCACCCACTTGCCACCGACCAAGGTCCGGGTGTTCCTGGACTATCTGGTGAGCCAGATGGCCACGACCTCACGGTGATGAGGCGCACGGTCAGGCCATGCTGATGCCAAGGCCCCATCGCGCCGAGGGCGGCGCTCCCACAAGCCAAAGGTAGGCCAGTGACTCTGTGGGAGCCGCGCCCTCTCGACACTCATTGATGCAACGCAGACTCTACAGCGCGCCAAGCGCGCAGAATTGGCGGATCGAATCTGGGCGTCACCAAGGAGGCTGTGATGGATACAAGCAAAGACAAGCGAAGCCTGGGCGAGCGCGACGCCCAATTGCTGCAATGGATGCGCCAGCGCCGCCGGCAGCACCGCGCCGAACTGGCGCAAGCCCTGCCGCTCAGCGCCCTGCCCAGCGCCAGCCTGGGCCAGCGGGTGGCCGATCAGGTGGCGGCCCTGGTCGGCTCTTGGCGCTTCATCATCGTGCAAAGCGTTTTGATCGTGCTGTGGCTGGGCTACAACTTGAGCCAGCCCGACAGGGGCTGGGACCCCTACCCCTTTATATTGCTGAACCTGATTCTCTCGTTCCAGGCCGCCTACACCGCGCCGGCCATCATGATGAGCCAGAACCGCCAGGCTCAAGTCGACCGCCTACAGGCCGGCAACGACTATGAAATCAACATCAAGGCTGAGCTGGAAATCGAATGGCTGCACCAGAAGATCGACCTGATGCGCGAAAAAGAAATCAAGGCACTGACCGATCTGGTGCGTGATTTGACCGAGCGCATTGCTCAGCTCACGCCGCGCCAAACCTGAGCTGACGCTCAGGTAAAGGTACTGGCTGCTGGCCAGGTTCAGGCGACGCCGTGACCCTTGATGAAGGTCTCCAGGTGCTTAATGTGATCGCCCTGCTGGCTGATGATGTCCTTGACGGTGTCTCCGATAGACACCATGCCCACCACCTTGCTCTGACTGATCACAGGCAGGTGCCGGAAATTGCGGGCCGACATGATCTCCATGCAGTGCTGCATGGTGTCATTGATCGACACCGTGGTCGGGTTACGGGTCATGATGGCCGACAGTTGCGTCTGGCTCGGGTCCAGCCCGGGCAGCAGGACCTTGATGGCGCAATCGCCCTGCGACACCATGCCCACCAGGACGGCGTCATCAATCACCATGACCGAGCGGATGCGGTTGGAACGCATCAACTCCAGGGCCTGGGTCACCGAATCGGAAGAGTTCAGCGAGAACAGCTGCCCCGATTTTTTTTGGAGGCACGCTTTGACTGTGGACATCAGATCACCTGTGAGAAAGACAAATTGAAGGGCTAGGTATCGTCATCACCTGGCTTGGACGAGCGCTGCATCTTGATGAGATTCCACCGGAGAATCACCGCAGCGATGGCCAGCAACAAAACGGCGACGCTTTCATAAATCAGGTTGAGCGCATTGATCTCCTTGCCTTGCAGGATGATCAGGCGCGACAGCGCGGTGATGGCGATGAAAATCGGAATGGTGATCGGAATTTCCCGGTTCTTGTAGAAACCGGCCACCATGCCCAGCACCTCGGCATAAATGAAGAGCAGCAGCAAATCGGTCAATTTGACCGATCTGGCAAGGATCACGTTGTACATCTCCAAGCCCACCGCATACACGGTAAAGCCGGCAATCAGCACCAGGATTGCCTTCTCGACCGCGACGATGGACTCGTAGATTTTCACAAGCAGGATTTCATTTAAATCAGGGAAATGTCTGGACGAATGTAACCCAGAGTTTATTGCGGGCCGAAAGCATCCTGAAAGCCCCAGTCGGATCCTCAGACTTGAGGATCACTGAGTAGGCTTTGGTCTGGGCAGCCCGGGCGGGGCCAGCAGCGCTGCACCTCCCAGCGGCTTTAGTGGGCAGCCACGGCCGAGCCGGCGGGCTGGCCGGCATGGTCGGCCACTTCCTGCGCCAGTTGGGCCACCAGGACTTGCACATCGGCCTCCACCGTGATGCCCGGCTGAAGACGCAGGGCCGCGTCGCAAAACCGGTGCACCACCTCGGCCACATCGTCGGCATCCAGACTGGCTGGCTTGGCCACCGGTGAGCAGCTGACCTGCTGACCCAGGGCTTGATAGAACACGGCCGCCAGATGGGCCGCCGCGCCATAGACGCTGCGTTGCTGCCCGCCTGAGCGCACCCTCAGGGTGTACCCATACTTGCCCTTAACGCACTCGGCGGCCGCGATGTCCTTGAGCGCCAATCGGTGCACCGCGGTGCGCTGGTCGTCTTCTGAAATCACCAGATGCTGATCGGTCAGCACCCACAGCCCCCGTCCGGCACCGACCACCCGGCCGAGCACATAGCCCAGCACCCGCTCACCCGGCTTGACATGGTCGCGCAGCTGATCCACATCCCCCTGCGCCAAGAGGCGGGCTGCGTAGGGATTGTTGCCCTCAATCAGGAGCTCGCTGAGCTCATTGCCGTTCTTCAGAAAATCCAACCAAGCCATGAAATCCCCAGAAAAGTTGCGTATGTTGGGGCAAGCGCCCACTGAGCGTCTTCAAGCGAAATAATGCGCCTGTCGCGCACTCGGACATTGGAGTGCGACATCGCCCCTCATAAGACACCTTTCGATCCAAGGCTTGTCAAAAGAGAGCGGGGCTGCGGCAAACGCGCAGACACCAGACTTCGCCTCGCAGATATCTTTAATGATAGAAAATGCCCGCCGCACTGCCATTCGATTAATCATTAAAGACTAACAAAACCCCAGGAACAGCACTAAACCTGGGCGAGCTTGCCGCCCCGACAAGCTGCCCTTGCTTTCAGCCGGGCAGCTTGCCCAGCATGCGGTCGGAGATGATCTTGAGCTGTATCTCCGATGTGCCTTCGAAAATCTTGGTCAACCGCGCGTCGCGCCAATAGCGCTCCACCGCATGATGCGTGGTGTAACCGGCGCCGCCCAGAATCTGCAGCGCCTGGCTGCACACCCGCTCCGACATCTCGGAGGCAAACAGCTTGGTCATGGCCGCTTCGGTATCGCAGCGCAGGCCTCGATCGATTTGCGTGCACACATGGTAGTTGAGCTGCCGGGCCGCTTCGATCTCGGTGGCCATCTCGGCCAGCTTGAAACGTATGGCCTGAAAGTTCGCAATCGGCTGGTCAAACTGGATGCGCTCCTGCGCGTACTTGCTGGCGTCTTCCAGGGCGCCGCGCGCCAGGCCGATGGAGCGTGCTGCGGTGTGGGCGCGGTAGGTTTCCAAGCCCCGCGAGAAGGCGGCAAAAGCCCGGCCTTCCGGGCCAATGAGAGCGCTGGCCGGTACGCGGCAGCCGTCGAAAGCCAGCTCCCAGGTCTTCCAGCCAAAGTAACCGATCTTTGGGATGGGCGAGCCGGCAATACCCGCCAGAAAGCGGCCACGCGGCTTGTCGATGATGAAGGCGCTGATGCCCTCGTGCTTGCGCGCGGGATCGATCTCGGGCGAGGTGCGCGCCAGCAGGTAGATGAAATCGGCGCCATCGGCAAAGGTACACCAGTACTTGCTGCCGGTGATCACCCATTCATCGCCATCGCGCCGCGCCCGGCAAGAGACGCTGGCCAGATCAGAGCCGGTGCCCGGCTCTGACAGGGCCAGGGCCCCGAGGTACTCACCCCGGGCCACCCGCGGCATGATGGCTGCACGTTGCTCATCACTGAGCAACTGTGAGCCCATGAAGGTATTGCCGCGCGCGATGATCGAGCCCACGCTCATCCAGGCCCGCGACAACTCCTCGGCGATCAGGCAGTACTCAAAGCAGCCCAGCCCCAGGCCGCCATATTGCTCCGGGATGGTGATGCCGAAATAGCCCAGCTCGGCCATCTTGTCGATGAGTGAGCGCGGCATATCGCCACGCTCTGGGTCCAACTTGTTGGCCAGCGGCAAAACCTCCTGCATCGCGAACTCGCGCGCGGCCTCCTGCAGCATTTTGCGTTCCTCGCTCATGACGCTGGTGGCGGTTTCGCTGGCCATACAAGCACTCCGGAGTTTTGGGTTGACCCAGGTATGGTAATTGGCAGGCTACAGCCTTGTAATATGGCTGCTGCCAGTCCATCTGGGCTCGCGGCAAATAAATTGGCCCGCCCGATCCCAGGCCATACAACATCTGCGACAGGAAGGAAGGCCGCCATGCCTAGCCCATCACCCCTGAACCGATTGATCCGCTTGCTTGCCCTGACCCTTACCACGCTCCTGGGTACTTGCCTGGCTTGGGCCCAGAGCGATACGGGCTTTCCGAGCAAACCCATTACCTTGGTCGTAACCTACCCGCCTGGCGGTGGGGCTGATGCCATGGCCCGCCTGGTCGCGCCCAAGATGGCAGAAGCTTTGGGGCAATCGGTGGTCGTCGAGAACCGACCCGGCGCGAGTGGCCAAATTGGCGCGGCAGCCGTCGCAAAAGCACCCGCCGACGGCTACACGCTGATGCTCGACGCCTCCTCTTTTGCCGTCAACCCAGCGCTCTATCCCAAGCTCCCTTACGACAGCCTCAAGGCATTCAAGCCCATAGGCGTGATCGCCCTCTTCCCGAATGTGGTGCTGGTCCATGCGGCTTTTCCCCCTCAGAGCATCGCCGAACTGATCGCGACGGCCAAAAAGAGCAAGAACTCGGTGGCCTATGCGTCCTCTGGCAATGGCTCTGCCCAGCACCTGGCCGGCGCCTTGTTTGAATCGGCCACCGGCGTGGACATGGTGCACATCCCCTACAAGGGGGGCGGACCTGCCCTCAACGACGTCATCGGTGGGCAGGTTCCGCTGTTTTTCGGCAACCTCGCCTCCACGCTGCAGCATGTGCAAAGTGGCAAGCTGCGGGCACTGGCCGTGACCTCGGACAAACGTTCTGCCATCCTGCCCTCCACCCCCTCCTTGGCCGAAGCCGGGGTCAAAGGAGCCGAGATTTACGAATGGAATGCGGTGTTCGCGCCTGCGGCCACACCACCGGCCATCGTCAGCCGCCTGGCGAGCGCATTTCAGCGTGCGCTCGATGCGCCAGAGGTACGCCAGCGTGTAGCGCAGCTCGGCGGCGAAATGCAGCGGACAACGCCCGAGCAGGCGCAGGCCTTCATCGAACAACAAATCGCCTTGTGGGGCCGTATCGTCAAAGAGCGAAAAATCAGCATCGAATGACGGTGTTTTGGCGGGCCGCTGAGCCAGACAGAGCGGTGCATCCCCTGGCTGTGATGGCCTGCCTAGCGCGTGAGGTTCAGCCGATAGCTGAACGCACTCGGATGGTAAATACTGCACTCGTGATGCAAGGCCTGATCAGCCAGCGTGTAGACCGTTCTCTCCACACGCAACATGGCCGAGGGTGCTTTGAGCTGGAGCCGCGCGCACTGCTCGGATGTCGCAAGGTCGGCCTGGATGTCGACCGTGGCACGCGCCACCCGCAGGCCCAGCAGGGTTTCGTACAGGGTCAGCAGATCCGCCTGCTGCAAGGCCTCCACGTCCAGGCCCTGCGAGGCCGTCGGGTGTATCCAGGTGTGGTTATCGGACAGTGGGTGGTCGTCGACGAAGCGCAGGGTATGGAGCTTCATGCAGGTCTGCCCCTCGCGCAAGCCCAGCGCAGCGCGCACATCCGCCGGGCACCGCTGGGATTTCCAGGACAAGACCTCGGTTCGCACCTGGCGGCCCTGGTGTGAGAGGGCTTCGGCCAAGCCCTGCAGGCGGCTGAGGTCTTGCACCACCAGCGCCGGCGCCACAAAAGACCCCTTGCCCTGCACCCGGGTGATCAAACCCTCGGCCGCAAGATCGGCCAGGGCATGGCGCACCGTGATGCGGCTGACCTGGTACTGCGCCATCAGCTCGCTTTCGCTGGGCAGTTGGTCTCCGGTCAGCCAGCGCCCGCCATGAATGTGCGCTCGCAGACCATCGCGCACCCGGCTGCGCAGGGTGTGGCCTGTGGCAGCCGCAGCTTCTGGTCCGGAAATTGCTGAATTCATCATGACATGTTATAACATGTTAGCCACTCACCAGCTTGGTGCGCCTTGCCCCTGGTGCTCATTGACCTCAGGAAGTAGATCTCATGTTCAACAACTCATCCCTGCTTCGCCGCCTGCTCACTGCGGCCGGTCTGTCCCTGCTGACCGGCACCTGCTGGGCGCAAGCCAGCGACTATCCGCAAAAGCCGATCAACGTCGTCGTGCCCTTCGCAGCCGGTGGCAGCGTCGACTCCGCAGCGCGTCTGGTCTTGCAGGGCATGAGCGAGCGGCTCAAGCAAAGCTTTGTGATTGAGAACGTCGCGGGCGCCTCGGGAACCATAGGCACGCAAAAAGTCGTGCGCAGCGCGGCCGACGGCTACACCCTGCTGTTTGCAGTGGCCAGCCCGATCAACGTGGCGCCCGTCGTCAGACCCTCCAGCGTCAAATACGACGCGCTCAAGGACTTGGTGCCCATCGGCGTGGCCGCCACCTCGCCCTTCGTGCTGATCGCCAATCCCAAGCTGCCCGTCCAGTCGATGGCCGATTTGGTGCTTGCAGCCAAGAAGGATCCCGGCAAGCTCAACTACGGCACGGACGGCGTCGGCACCTCGATGCACCTCACGGCCGAAATCATCAAGCTCAATGCAGGTATTGATGTGGTGCATGTCCCCTACAAAAACGGCCCCCAGGTGCTGACCGAGTTGGCGGGCGGAACGCTGGAGCTGGCGGTCATGCCTATTTCTCTGGCCCAGCCCTTCATCAAAGACGGCAAGGTCAAGGCCCTGGGCGTGACCTCCAAGAGCCGCTGGCCCAGCCTGCCCAACATCCCGGCCATTGCCGAGACGGCCGGCCTGCAGAAGGTTGACGAAGACTCCTGGTATGGTCTGCTGGCTCCGGCTGGCACGCCCAACGCCATCCTCGACCGCTTGACCGTGGCCCTGCGCGAGACCTTGAAGGACCCGGCTGTGGTGGAGAAGATGAACACGGGTGGCCTCAAGCCCATGGTGCTCGAGCGCGGCGCATTCGCGGCGCTGCTGCAACGCGAGCGCGAGGGCTTGATCGCCGCCGTCAAGGCAGCTGGCATCAAGCCCGACTAAGGCCGCAGGGCAACGTAGCGATGCGGATCCCTTGAGCACAGCAGGCGCCTTGGCGCTGTCAGCATGGCTGCTGATTGCGCTGGCGGGACTGGCCATCGGCGCTACCTCCATTGGCGGCGTGCTGGTGGTACCGGCCTTACACGGCTGGCTGGGCTATCCGATCATCGACGCAACCGCCGTATCGAGCCTAGCGTTTTTCTGGACCGGGCTTTGGGCCTTGTGGCGGCTGCCGCGCATGGGCCTGGAGCTGATGCGGCGCGAGGGCCCGTGGCTGGTGGCGGCTCTGTGCGGCGCGGTGCTTGGCGCCTGGCTTGGAGGCTGGGTGCCTGCACCCTGGATCCGGGCGTGGGTGGGAATATTGGCCTTGACATCCGGCCTGTATGGTCTGTGGCGCGCTCAGGGTGCAGCGACCCTCGCCAGCGACACCTGGCCCTCAGCGCCCATGCAGGTGCTGATGGGGACCTTGGTCGGCGTGGGCTCGGCCATGTCGGGCACGGGCGGTCCGGTCATGCTGCTGCCTTTGCTGATGCTGTGGCGCTGCGAGCTTGCACGCTCGGTTCAGCTGGCCCTGGTCATACAGCTGCCCATCGCCTTAGCCGCCACCGCGACCCACAGCGCCGCGGGCCGGTTGGATCTGGGCACCGGCCTGCTGGTGGCGGTGGTGCTGCTGGCGTCGGCCGAGTTGGGTCGGCGCCTGTCCCGGCACTGGCCTGCCCGTGTCCTGCAAACCGTTACCGCCGTGCTCCTGCTGGGCACGGGCCTTTGGATGTTCTCTCTTGGATGAAGCCATGCCGCCGACACTGACACCCCATGATTTCCAGGGCGAGGCCCTGCTCCTGGCTCCCGAGTGGACCCTGATCGACGATGTGCCTCTGACCGGCCAGGCGGTGCTGATTCGCCGCGGTGTGTTTGAGGCGGTCGGCCCGGCACAGAGCTTGCGCCAGCAATATCCGGATATGGCGATGCGATCATTACCGGGCCGCCTGCTCATGCCGGGGCTGATCGACACGCACAACCACTTGACCCAGGCCTATGGCAAGTCCCTGGCCTTTGGGGAACCCTCGGAGATCTTCAAGCGCATCTGGGTTCCGCTGGAGCAGCACCTGACCGAGGAAGATCTTTTCCTGTCGGCACAACTGTCGGCGCTTGAAGCCTTGCGAGGAGGCTTTACCACCGTGTGCGAGGCGGGCACCCGCTCTAGCGCAGGCGTGAAGGCCATTGAAGCGGCGGTGCAAGCCGTCGGAATCCGCTGCGTGCTCGGCAAGATCTGTCACGACCTGGGCGTCAGTGTGGACCAGATTCGCGAGGTCGAGGCCCAAGCCGAACAGCACCTGAGCCAGTACCCGGCGGGCAGCCGCTTGCAAGCCTCGCTGGCGGTGGCCATCCCCGAGGCGGCCAGCGATGCCATGCTGCACCGGGTCTCGCGCTTGTGCCGCGAGGCGGGGGCGGCGTTTCAGGTTCATGTCAACGAACATCTGGCCTCGGTCGAGCGTTCCCTGGTGGCCCGCGGCCTGCGACCGCTGGAGGTCCTGGCTCAGGCCGACGCGCTGGGCCCAGAGTTGCTGGCAGCCCATGTGACCCTGGTCACTCCCTCCGAGCTGCTGCAGCTGCGCGACGCGGGCGCAGCCGTGAGCTACAACCCGGTGGCCAGCAGCTGGAAAGGCAATGCTGTGGCGCCCGCCCTGCTCATGCACAAGCTGGGCATCCGGCTCGCCCTGGGGACCGACGGGACACGCGGCGATGCATTTCGCCTGATGGACGCGGCCGAGACTGCCCAGCGGCTGACCAACGGAATGGACGTGGGAGATTTTTCTAGCGGCGCCGGCTGGACCTGGCTGCACATGGCCAGCGCTGGCGGCGCCAGCGCCGCGCATCTCTCATCGGTCACCGGACGCATCGCCCCGGGCCTGGCCGCCGACTGCCTCTTGCTCGATGTACAGGTGCCCGAGCTGTGCCCCTCCTGGGACCTGGGCTGGGAATTGGTGCGACTGGCCAGCAGCCGCATGATCGAGATGGTCATGGTGGGCGGACAACTGAGGCTGTGGCAAGGCTGGCCCATAGACTGGGACGCCCGGGCTCTCCTTGAGCGCGTTCAGGAGCGCGCCCGCGCGGCCGTTCAAGCAGCACCCATCGTGCGCATACACCCCGACTCGGCCCAGGCGCGCGCAGCGAGCAAGCTGGCTTGAACACGATTTGCCGGCCATGGCGCTTGCCAGTGGCGACGCCTAGCTGCGAAGGAGAGCGCGCATGTTTCTTGCAAGAAGACGGATACAGTCCAGGACTTGCTTCTCACCTCACCCACACCCCTACACATGAGCTCACTTAACTTCATCGGCGGAGAAAAAGGCGGCGTTGGCAAATCGGTCGTCGCACGGGTGTTGGCGCAGTACTTCATCGACAAGCACCAGCCTTTCATTGGCTTTGACACCGACCGCTCACACACCACCTTTACCCGCTTCTACCAGGACTACGCCTCACCGGTGATCGTCGACAGCTATGAAAGCCTGGACGCCATCGCCCTGGCGCTGGACGATGCGAGCGATGTCAAACCCCATGTCATTGTGGACCTGGCTGCGCAAACCGCAGCGCCGGTGGGCCGCTGGATTCAAGAGTCGGACCTGTTCACCGTGATGGCCGACATGGGGGTGAAGGTCAACTTCTGGCACATCGCTGACGCGGGTAAAGACTCAGTCGACCTGCTACAGACTCTGCTCGACACCTACGGCGACGGCCCGAACTATGTGGTGGTGAAGAATCTGGGGCGGGGCACCGACTTTTCTCAGCTGGACCGGTCAAGCGCCCTGGACAAGGCGCTTGCGCAAGGCGCGCAGGTGGTGAGCCTGGGCCAGTTACAAGAAAGCAGCATGCGCAAGATTGACCGCAGGGACGCGAGCTTCTGGGCAGCGGTCAACACCACATCCGGGCCGGACAGCCTGGCCCCCCCCGATGGCCACCCAAACTCCCCCACTTATGGCCACGTCAAACTCCCCCACCTGAGTTGATCGGGGACAGGGGGTAAACGCTGGCGCCGCCGGCACCTGTTGGCAGGACACGAGATCCGGTCTTCCCCGAGGGAAGGCCAAGGAGTGAATGTCTTGAAACCGAACCAACAAGCGACGGTCTACACGCTGCTCGAGCGCAGCACGACCCAACGCGAGATCGCCCGCATTACTGGCATAGACCGCAAGACGGTCAGGAGCTACCAGCGCCGCTGGCTGGCGCAAGCAAATTCCCCCGGGGTGGCCACCGGCCCTGAGGCCCTGGCCAGTCAAACTCCCCCACCCTGGCCACCGGCTACTGCGCCCGTTGGCGCCGCGGCAGCTACCTCCCTTTGCGAACCCCACCGTGCCTTCATCGAAGCGCAGCTGCTGCTCAAGCGCAACGCCGTGGCCATTTGCCAGGCCCTGATCTACCCAGCGCTCGATCTGAGGGCAGGCTCGGCCTCTTACGAGCGCGTGCAGCGCGATGCCCTGCTGACCGAGCGCACCATGCGTTGGTTCATTGAGCAGTACGCGCCGCACAGCCGGCAGCGCCTGGATTGGCGGGCCTCACCCCTGCTTGCCAGCAGCCTCAAGGGTGTGGCGCCCGCGCTCATGCTCACGATGGCGCACGACCCGCTGTGCGATGAGGGCCTGGCCTATGCCAAGCGCCTGGACCAAGAAGGCGTACGGGTGACCGCCCTGCACCTGAACGACCAATTCCACGGCCTGCTGGGCCACGGCGGCGCGATCCCGGCCGGGCAGGTAGTGACCGGATTTGTGGCCGACTGGCTCGGTCACGAGCTGCACCGGGCGCCCTGAGCGCGGACCGGCAAGCGCTCGCTCCGTATCCCGTGGCCCAGCCCGTGCAGCCTGTGGATTGACACCACGCCTTGGGACCTCGCCCCATGGTTTGGTGGGGCCAAGGGCTGGAGCCAACTGATGGCTCTGGCGCAGGCTTTGACCCACCATCGAGCACCTTGGCTTGACGCTAGACCGACCGGTCTATAGACTCTTTGCTGTGCCCAAGAACCAAACGCAAGATACCCAACCCCCAACCCGTGATCGGCTGGTCGGGGCCATGCTCACCGCCTTGAGGACCAAGGGATTTCATGGCGTTGGTCTGAGCGAATTGCTGGCCCAGGCGCAGGCGCCCAAAGGGGTGCTCTATCACCACTTCCCCGGAGGCAAGACCGAGTTGGCGGTGGCGGCGATCGATCATGTGGTGCAGCACATCAGCAGCAGACTCGAGCATCTTTTGAGTCAGCACCGCGATCCATCCCAAGCCCTGGCCCAATGGATGAAAGACGCGCAAAAAACCCTGCTCGGCAGTGGCTATGAAGCCGGCTGCCCTCTGGCGACCATCGCGCTCGAGTCGACCGCCCAGGACAAGCCCATTCGTCAAGCCGTCGCCAAGGGCTTTGAGGCCATTCGAAGCACATTGAAGAAAGCGCTGGTGGCCAACGGCCTGGACGCCAAACGCGCGGCAAGCCTGGCTGCAATGATCGTCTCAGCCTACGAAGGCGGTCTGATCCAGGCACGAGTGGCCGGGAGTCAAAAGCCTTTGCAGGACACCGCCCACATGCTATTGGACGTCTTGCAAAGCAGCCTGCCCGCGATCCATCGCGAGCCTTAAGGTGCCAATCGTCATGTCACAAGCCACCCAGGCCCCAAGTTCTGTGCAACTGCATGCAGCTGACGGGTATCGCCTGGGCGCTCTGCACTATCCGCCCTCAGGCCAGGCCAAAGGGCGCCTGATCGTTGCCGGAGCGACCGGCGTACCCCAGCGCTTTTACGGGCACTTTGCGACCTTCGCCGCAAACCAGGGCATTGCGACCTGGACTTTGGACTATCGGGGTGTCGGTCTGTCGAGACCGCCGAGCCTGCGCGGGTTTCGCATGGACTATCTCGACTGGGCACGGCTTGATCTGGCGGCCCTGCTCGATCATGTCGCAGCGCAAGGCGCAGGCCCAATTTGGATGGTGGGCCACTCTTATGGCGGTCATGCTTTTGGCCTGCTGCCCGGGCATGAGCGGGTCGAGCGCATGGCCACCTTTGCCACCGGGGCGGGCTGGCACGGTTGGATGCCGCCGCTGGAGCGCTTGCGCGTGATCTTGCTTTGGCGGGTGTTCGGACCCATCGTGGTCAAGCTCAAGGGCTACCTGGCCTGGAGCGCTTTGGGCATGGGCGAAGACCTGCCGCGCGATCTCTTTTTGCAGTGGCGCCGCTGGTGCCAATGGCCGAACTACTTTTTTGATGACCCGCAACTGCCCGGGCTGGCCGAACAGTTTGCCAAGGTACGCACTCCGATCCGCGCCATCAACAGCGTCGATGACAAGTGGGCCACGCCGGCTTCGCGCGACGCCTTCATGAAGGCGTACCGCCACGCCGCCGTCGAACGCATCACCGTTGAGCCCAAGCAGCGTGGCCTGGGTCCGATTGGACACATCGGCTACTTTCGGCCCCAGGCAGCAAGCCTCTGGCAAGAAACGCTGGATTGGTTTTGCACGCAACCCGATACGAGATAGGAGACCGACATGCCCCAGTTGCCCATCACCGCCGTGACAGCGGCGATCCTCGGATTGATGTTTTTCCGTCTCTCTTTGAACGCGATCAAGTTTCGCCGCCAGCACAAGGTGAGTTTGGGCAGCGGCGGTCATGACGACCTAGAGCGCGCCATCCGCGCGCAAGGAAACTTTGCAGAGTACGTGCCCATCAGCCTGATCCTGATCGCCTGTCTCGAATTGAATGCAGCTCCCTGGTGGTTGGTGGCCGCCCATGGTGTCGCCCTGATCGTTGGCCGCCTCTATCACGCCAAGGGCATCAACGAGTTGCCACCCAATTTCCGAAACCGAGTCCTGGGCATGAAGTTCACCTTGTTCAATCTCATCGCCCTTGCTGCACTGAACCTGGGCTGGGCCACTCTGGGCTTGCTCGGTTGAAGTACGTACACCCGCGCACTGACCTGAACTGCCACACGGTCGAGCGCTCGCCGTAGACTCTTGGCTGGTAGCGTCGCGGCCCTGCCTGCCGACCGTGAATTCACAAGAAGCCAGATGCGCGACATCAAATCGGAACGTCAGGACATGGAACCGGCTTTCCGTTGAACTTAGCGACGACAGTTGCCAGCTTGTGTCGTTGTCGGGCGGGGTCGGCGTCAAGGGCTTTTCGTGCGATTGATCAACCGGCCAAATTCCCAGAGCTTTTATCTCAGGCTTTGCCGAGCATGGCCTTGATGTCCTTCATCAAAAGGAACAGATGAAACGGATCGGAGGGGCTGGGTTCAAACTCCCAATTGAGGTACCACAGCCTGGCGGGCTCATCCTTGGCATGTACCAGCAGTGCCCGAATCCCGGCAATGTCCGCCGCCTGTGCAGTGCGCAGCAGCGCATCTTTCAGCAGTGCTTTGCCTAGCCCTGCGCCTTGGTGCTGAAGGTCCACCCCGATGGCCACCCAAACTCCCCCACTTATGGCCACGTCAAACTCCCCCACCTGAGTTGATCGGGGACAGGGGGTAAACGCTGGCGCCGCCGGCACCTGTTGGCAGGACACGAGATCCGGTCTTCCCCGAGGGAAGGCCAAGGAGTGAATGTCTTGAAACCGAACCAACAAGCGACGGTCTACACGCTGCTCGAGCGCAGCACGACCCAACGCGAGATCGCCCGCATTACTGGCATAGACCGCAAGACGGTCAGGAGCTACCAGCGCCGCTGGCTGGCGCAAGCAAATTCCCCCGGGGTGGCCACCGGCCCTGAGGCTCTGGCCAGTCAAACTCCCCCACCCTGGCCACCGGCTACTGCGCCCGTTGGCGCCGCGGCAGCTACCTCCCTTTGCGAACCCCACCGTGCCTTCATCGAGGCGCAGCTGCTGCTCAAGCGCAACGCCGTGGCCATTTACCAGGACCTGGTCGACAGCCACGGCTTTGCGGGGGCCTACAACTCGGTCAAGCGCTTTGTGGCCAGGCTGCGGCGCAAGGAGCCCGAGCAGTTTGATCGGCTCAGCTTCATGCCGGGCGAGGAGATGCAGGTCGACTACGGCGAGGGCGCGCCCACCCTCGTGCCGGGCAGCGACAAGTACCGCAAGCCGCGCCTGTTTGTGGCCACGCTGCGCTACTCGCGCGCAAGCTTTCGCTGCGTGGTCTGGAAGTCCGGCCAGCAGGTCTGGGCCGA
>JBILDR010000246.1:0-4776 GCA_044352515.1 Polaromonas sp. | reverse complement strand
GCGATAGGGCTGTTGATTGAGCACTGCATCGCCGCGAGGGCGCGGCTCCCACACCCTTAGATTTTCCGTGGTCGCAAGCAATGGCCACACCTGTAGGAGCGCCGCCCTCGGCGCGATGCGGCGCCTGATCAAGCGCCGCAATGTCCAGGGCGCCTCGAAGCAGGGCCTGTGAGTGGGCGCCGCGCTTGACGGCTCGGTGGGGGCAGCTTACAAAGCAGCTTCTTTTGATTTCCCACCTCTGCCCACACCATGACCTCCAAAGCCACCGTCACCTATCTCGAATCCAATGAGATGCAAAAGTCGCGCGCCTTCTCGCCGGCCGTCATCACCGAAGGCGGGCGCACCGTCTGGCTGGCCGGGCAGACCACCACCACCGACCTGGAGGGCAATGACATCACGGGCCAGTTCGAGGCCCAGTGCAGGGCCTGCTTTGCCATGATCGATAAGACCCTGCACCGGGTCGGCGGCTCACTGGCCAACCTGGTGACCATGACGGTGTTCATCAGTGATCCGCGTAACGGAGATGCCTTCGTCAAGATCCGCAGCACCCTTTTTGAGGCGGGCCGCTACCCGGCCAGTGCCTTGATCACTGTTTCGCATTTCGCCCGTCCCGGCATCGTGCTGGAGATTCAGGGCGTGGCTGTGATCTGAGCCGCAACAGTAGGCGCAGCGCGAGACCTTCGATCAGCTCATCCGTAGGCCCGCTTTGCGCAGACCGCGCAGCGTGTGCCTTACTCCGGCTGGATATTGGCCGCTTTGGCCAGTCGCGCCCATTTAGGAATTTCGCTCTGGATGAAAGCGCGCAGGGCTTCGGGCGCCATCGGCATGGGCGACAGGCCAAAAAAGGCCAGCCGGCCCTTGACCTCCGGTTGCTGCAGGGCCAGCTGTACCGCGGCGCTGAGCTTGTCGGCAATCTCACGCGGCAAGCCGGGCGGGCCGGCGAGGGCGATCCAGCCGGTGATGTCCTCAAACGCCGGGTAGGTATCGGCAATCGGCGGCCAGTCGACCATGGGGCTGCGTTTGGGCGTGGTCAAGGCAATGCCGCGCAGTGTGCCTGCCTTGACATGGGCCAGCACACTGCCCAGGTCGGCAAAGGTGAAGTCCACCGCGCCGGAGAGCAGGTCATTGACCGCCAAGGGCGTGCCCTTGTAGGGCACGCCGGTCACGTCCAGGCCGGCCACCTTGTTGAGCAAAGACCAGCTGATCTGGGTGCTCGAGGAGCCATAGCTCGCATTGACTTTGCCCGGCCTTTGCTTGGCCCAGGCGACGAATTCCGGCAGCGTCTTGGCCGGATGGTTGCTGCGCACAATCAGCGCGGTCACGCTGTCGGCCACGCCAGCGACCGGTGCCAAGTCCTTGGCCGGGTCATAGGGCATGGTTTTGAGCAGCGAGACATTGGCCGCCAGGGACGAGCTCGAACCAAAGAAAAGGGTGTAGCCGTCGGGCGTGGCGCGCACCACCTCCATCGCGCCGATGTTGCCGGCCGCGCCCGGCTTGTTGTCGACCACAAAGCTTTGCCCCAGGTTGCTCGACAGATGCTGGCTGAGCACGCGGGCGGCCACGTCCGAGCCCGAGCCCGGCGGGAAGGGCACCACCAGACGCACCGAGCGCTGGGGGTAGCTGCCGGACGCTTGCGCCAGGGCGGGCGTCAGCCAGGCGCTGGCCAATGTACTGCCCAGCGCGATGGCGGCCAGCGCTTGAAAGCTTCTTCGTAATGGGTTCATGATGTTGTTGCTCCCTCTTGGTGTGGTGATCTCGGCTTGGCCTTTGAGCGGGCCCATCAAGCGCGGCGCAGATAGTCCATGCTCAGGTCCTCAAAGCGCGGGCAGCCCAGCTGCGCGATCACCTTGTCGACCTCGTTGTTCAGGATCCCTATGGCCCGGCCCACGCCGGCGCTGCCGGCTGCGGCCACCGAATACATCATGGGCCGGCCACACAGCGCAAAGCGTGCGCCCAGGCAGCGCGCCAGCACGATATCGCTGCCGCGGCGCACGCCGCTGTCCAAAATCAGCGGGGTATCGGGCACGGCAGCGTGAATTTCGGGCAGCATCTCCAGCGGCGAGACGGTGCGGTCGAGTTGGCGCGAGCCGTGGTTGGAGATGATCAGGCCGTCGGCGCCGAGCGCCACCGCCTGCCGGGCATCGTCCGGGTGTAGCACGCCCTTGACCAGCAGTTTGCGCGGCCACCAGCGGCGTAGCTTTTCCAGGCTGTGCCAGGTGTTGTTCGATGCGGGGGTGAGCTTGCCAAACATATCGGCCACATCGTCGGCCTTGGCTCCGGCCGCTGCATAGGGCTGCCAGTTTTGCATCATCGGATGGCCGCCACTGCGCAGGTAGTCCAGCGTCCAGCGCGGGTGCAGCAGAGCCTGCAAGGCGATGGAGGGCGTGATTTTGAAGGGTCGCAAAAAGCCGTTGCGCCGATTGCGCTCGCGGTTGGAGTTGGTCACCACGTCCACCGTCAATACAAGGGTGCTGATGCCCGAATCTCTCACCCGGCCCACCAGGTGTTCATTGATGCCCTCGTCCAGGGTCCGGTAGAGCTGAAACCATGCGTGGTCGGGCGCGATGCGGGCGGCCGTCTCCAGTGACTCATTGCTGGCCCCGGACATGATGTAAGGGATGTTGTGGCGCGCCGCCGCCTCGGCAAACATGGCGTCGGCCCCGGGCCTGAACATCCCGGCCAGGCCCATGGGCGAGATGCCCACCGGTGTGCTGTAGCGCCGGCCGAACAGCTCGACCGACACGTCGCGCTGGCCCACGTCCACCATGAAGCGCGGCAGCATGCGCCAGCGTTCAAAGGCTTCGCGGTTGTTGCGCAGGCCCAATTCGTCGTCGGCGCCGCCTTCGATGAAGTCGAAAGCCATGCGCGGCAGGCGCTGACGCGCCATGGTCTGCAAATCGTGGAGATTGATGACTTGGTCTAGCTTCATGGCTTGCTCTGTAGCGGGGCACTGGGCTTGGCGCTGCCGCATCCATCTGGCCCCGGAGCCGACACTTTAGGTGGGGCAGTGCTTGCGCATCTGTCTTTTCAGGGACAGACTTGGGTAACCAGCCCTGTAAAAAGCCCGGCCAGCGAAGGCTTTGAATGCGGCCAGATTGTGCTTCAATTAGTTTAGGTCTAAACTAATTGCAGGGTATTTCGGCGGCGCATCTTCGCTGCCGATTCGCCTGATTCAAGGAGTGCGCATGAAGATAGTTTGTATCGGCGGCGGGCCGGCCGGCCTGTACTTTGCCCTGCTGATGAAGCAGCAGGATGCCGGTCACGACATCACCGTGGTCGAGCGCAACAAGCCCTACGACACCTTTGGCTGGGGCGTGGTCTTGTCAGACGCCACCATGAGCAATATGCGCCAGTGCGACGCCTCGACGGCCCAAGCCATCGAGCAGGCCTTCAACCACTGGGACGATATCGAGCTGCACTTCAAGGACCAGGTGATACGCTCGGGCGGTCACGGCTTTGTCGGCATAGGCCGCAAGAAGCTGCTCAATATCTTGCAGGAGCGCTGCGAGGAGTTGGGCGTCAAGCTGGTGTTCGAGGCCGAGGTCGATAGCGACCTGGACTTTCCCGATGCCGATTTGATCATCGCCAGCGACGGCGTCAATTCGCGCATCCGCAGCCGCTATGAATCGGTCTTCAAGCCCGACATCGTGGTGCGGCCCAACCGCTTCATCTGGCTGGGTACGCACAAGCTCTACGACGCCTTCACCTTCCTGTTTGAAAAAACCGAACACGGCTGGTTTCAGGCCCATGTCTACAAGTTCGACGAGAACACCACCACCTTTATCGTCGAATGCCCCGAGTCGGTCTGGCTGGCCCACGGCCTGGACAAGGCCGACCAGGAGCAGTCGATTGCGTTTTGCGAGCAGATCTTTGCCAAGAACCTCGAGGGTGCCAAGCTCATGACCAACGCGCGCCATCTGCGCGGCTCGGCTTGGCTCAATTTTCAGCGGGTGGTCTGCGGTCATTGGTGGCTGCAAAACCAGCACGGCAGCCATGTGGTGCTCATGGGCGATGCGGTGCACACCGCCCACTTTGCGATCGGCTCGGGCACCAAGCTGGCCATTGAAGACGCGATCGAGCTGGCGCGCCTGATCGGGCGCATTGGCGCCGAGCCGGCGCAGCTGCCCGAGGTGCTCAAGGCCTACCAGGAGGCGCGCCGCGTGGAGACGCTGCGCATACAGAACGCCGCCTGGAACGCGATGGAATGGTTTGAGGTGTGCGGCAACCGTTACTGCGACCAGCTCGAACCCGAGCAGTTCATGTACTCCATGCTCACCCGCAGCCAGCGCATCAGCCATGAGAACCTGCGCCTGCGCGACAAGGCCTGGCTCGAAGGCTACGAGCGCTGGTTTGCCGAGCAGGCCGGAGTGACCGTGGCGGGTCGTCCGCCACCGCCCATGTTCACCCCTTACACCGTGCGCGGCCTGACCCTGAAAAACCGCATCATGGTCTCGCCCATGGCCCAGTACTCGGCGGTCGATGGGCTGGCCGGCGACTACCACCTGGTGCACCTGGGCGCCCGTGCCATGGGCGGCGCCGCTTTGGTGATGGCCGAGATGACTTGCGTCAGTGCCGAAGGCCGCATCACCCCGGCTTGCCCGGGCCTGTACCAGCCTGAGCACACCGCCGCCTTTGCCCGCATCGCCGATTGGATACACCGCAACACCGATGCCAAGTTCGGTATCCAGATCGGCCACGCCGGCCCTAAAGGCTCCACCCGTCGCGCCTGGGACGGCATCGACCAGCCCCTGCCCGAGACCGGCGGCGAGCCCAACT
>JBILDR010000245.1:0-4786 GCA_044352515.1 Polaromonas sp. | reverse complement strand
GCCCAGCATTGACGGGCGCAGCGAGTTTGAGCAGCACTTGGTTGTTGACCACCTGCAGGCTACTCACCGACAGGTTGAGCGGGCTGGCGTCGCTGCCACCATTGCGCACCGTAAATTGCGTCGCCGCGGGCAGTTTGCCGGTGTCCAGCGTGTTGTCAAAGTAGAGCGTGATCACATCGCCCAGCCCGTCAACGCTGGCATTGAGCAGGCGCGGCGCCGATTGGCTCTCACGCTGGACGTTGGCCACATTGCTGACGCTGGACAGGTCTTTGATGGCGTCCCGGAAGCCGGTGTGCGTGCTCGCAAACGTCGACTTGTCGGCCAGCAGATCGGCCTGTACCGCCTGCAAGGCAGCCGCCGGCACGCCGCCGATGCTGCTTTTGGCCGCTAGATTGGTCATCAGCCCTTCAGCCACAGTGCCGACGTCGGTGGTCAGCTTATTGCTGGCGCTGGTTCGCAGTTGGCCGGCCAGGGTGGAGAACACGTCGCGGGCGATGTCGTCGCGGCTGTCGTTACCGGCGCCCGAAGCTTGCTGGATTTTGGTGACCGCATCGGCCACCATATTGGAGACCAGCACCGCGCCTTTTTGCAGCTCAAGGCCGGCCGTGCGGCTGGCGCTGTCTGTGCTTTGAGTGGCTTTGACCGGATCAAACTTGAGCAGATCAACGCTGGAAGACAGGGCACTCTGCCCCAGGGCGGAGAACACGGCGGTTTTGGCGTCGGCCAGGCTCGCACCGGCAGTGACCAGGTCGCTCACCAGGGTGGTCAGCGGCGTGACCACGGTAGCGCCTGCGGGTGCCTTGAGCGCACCTTTGAATTCCAGACCGGTCGAGATATCGGTGCCGCCGAAGGCAATCAGGGTTCCGGTGACGTCGGCTGGCAGCGAGAAGTTGCCCTGTGCGTCGGTGGTGGTGCTGGGCTCGCCGGTATCGAGCTGCCCGTTGCCATTAACGTCGATGAACACCGTAGCGCCGCTGATATAGCCGTCGATCACCGTGCCGGCCGCCGTAGGCCGGCTGGCCGGGCTGCTCGAGGAATTAATGGAATTGTGAATGGCGGCCACACCGCCGACCGCGGCCAGCGCAGCCAGGATGCCGCTGGAGCCTATGACGGTGCCATACGCTGCGCTAGCTGCGCTGGCTGCGCCGCTGGAGGCACTGGCCGTCCCTGCCGAAGCTCCTGTTGTACTACTGGCCGCTGCTGTACCCGTGCCGGCCTGAGCGAGCAGCACCGGCTCCTGAGCGTAGGCGCTTTCCATCAACTCGCCCAGCCCCGCGACATCCGATGCTGCAGCAGCCGAATCATTTGCAGGTGTGCTGTCTGCCTCAGAGGAGACTTGCGCGCTGTCCTTGGAGTCTTCGGCTGCAAGCTCGGCTTGCGCCTTCTTGCGACCCGCCTTCTCCTCTGTGCCAGCCCGTCCGACCCGCAGTGCGGCCTTGACTGGCTCGGCGGCATTCGCAGCAGGTGAGGTCACCGCCAGTCGATCCCGCGGCTGCAAGGTGGCGGTAGCCTCGGTTCTCTTTGGGCTGGTACCGCTTGCGGTTTGCTGGGGGTTGTTCTGGGGTGCGGAAGCGTCGGTGTTTTGCATGATGTCCCAAAGATGGTTGGATGTTTGATCGCAACCTCGCAATTTAGGACTTCACTATTTCGCTTTCGTGACACTAGATGGTCAGTTTGGTGTCGATCCGGCCTGTGCGCTTAGCCCGTGCCGCCATGTGGCGGTTTGGCCGATGGCCTGCGCGATGCAGGCCATCGGGTCTTCAAGACCTACAAACAAGGCCAGCCAGTCTAGGCTGTGGTGTTTCAAGAAACACCTGGCAAACTTGTGTACATCCACCGCCAAGGGCTTGGCTGGCTGAAAGCCTATTCAGGCGTCTAGCACACACCTTATGCACGGGATTGCAGGCGGCAGCTCGACCAGCGATGCTTCAAAGAATCAGCTGGCCGCCTTCATCAAAGAAGGGAAACGGTCCCTCGGCGTCCACGCACGGCACGTGGTGGGTGACGATGCCCTCGCCGCTCCACCAGTGCAGCAGATAACCGGGAGGCTCCATACGGAACATGGCCTGCGCCTGACGGTCGATATCGAGCTGCACCGTGTGCGCGGTACTCGGTGCGGTCATCACCGCCCGGCCACCGACGGTCGCGCGGATGTTGCGGTGCAGGTGGCCGCAAACCACCAGCTGCACCTGTGGGTGGCGCGACAGGACGTCAGCCAAGGCCAGCCGGCCCTGCAGACCGATGTCGTCCATATGGCCGATACCGGTGATAAAAGGCGGGTGGTGCATCAGGATCAGCGTGGGCTGATCCTGGCCCTCGCTCAGGGTCTGTTCGAGCCAGCGCAGTCGCTCATCGCACAGCATGCCGCCGCTCTCGCGCGGCACCACCGTGTCCAGGCCCACGATGCGCAGCGGCCATTGCGCACGGGTGATCGCAAACTGCCAGAAGCCCGACTCGCCCACATGGCCATGCTCGGGAAAAGCCTGGCGCATGGCGTCGCGGTCATCGTGGTTGCCCGGCACCATGAGCAGCGGCATCGTCAGCGGCGCCAGCAGCTCGCGCAGGTGCTCGTACTCCTGCGCTGAGCCCAGGTCCACCAGATCTCCGGTCATGACCACCAGATCGGGCTGCTGCGGTAAGGCCATCAGGTGGGCCACGGCGCTGCCCAGCATGTGCGCCGTGTCCACCCGTGAGTAGGCCAGCCGGCCGCGGGGTTTGATATGGGTATCGGACAGTTGTGCGATCAGCATGGCTTATTCCATCAGACCTTCTGTGGCCTTGACCAGCTCGGGCAGAGCGGCCTCAGGCGTTTTCTCGCCACGCATCACCGCAGCCACCACATCGCGCTGGGCGCGCCAAATGCGCACCGATTGGCCGCCTGGGTAGCCGCCCCAGGGCAGCGAGCGGTCAATTTGCGTCGTGGCCGTGCGGAAGTTGGGGTTCTTGTCGTAGAAGGGGCCCAGGAAGTCAGCGCCCAGCGAGCGCTGGTTGGTGGGCAGATAGCCGGTCATTTCGACCACGGTCTTTTGGGCCTCGGCGCTGGTCACGAACTTGATGAAGTCCCAGGCGGCCTTTTGCTTGGCTGCATCACGGGTGAGCATGACCACGGCATTGCCGCCGGTGGGCACGCCGCCATCGGCCTTGTTGTCGAGCGGAAAGCGCGCCGTGCTCCACTCGAACTTATTGCCAATCATGTCGGTGACGATCTTCAGATGCGCCGGCGTGGTGAACAAGATGCCGGTTTTGCCCGCGCCAAACTGCTGGCGCGACTGGTCCCAATCGACCAGTTGCATGCCGCCGTCGGTCACGAAGCGGCGCATGGTTTTGAGGGCCTGCAGTCCCACGTCGTTGTTGAAGCCGACCTTCTTGGTGCCCGGCTCGACCAACTTGCCGCCGCGCTGGTAGATCATGCCCTGAAACAGCCAGTCGTCTGGCCAGGCGTGCACGTCGTAAGACATGCCGTTGACCCCGCCACCCAAGGCGCTGATCTTGCCCGCCAGAGCAATCAGCCCGTCCCAGGTGTTGGGCATGTTCTTGGGGTCACCGCCCGCGCGACGCACCAACTCGCTGTTGAAATACATGATGGGCGAAGAGGCATTGAAGGCCAAGCCATACTGCTTGCCATCGACCTGTGACAGGCTCATCATGCGCGGCGCAAAGTTGCTGCTGACAAAGTTACCAGGCTCGGCGCGCAGGAAGGTGCTCAGATCCACGATTTGGTTGCGTCGCTCCAGGGTCCGGGCCATCTCACCGAGCAGGTGGTAGCCGGCGTAGTAGACGTCGGGCAGCTGGTTGGTGACCGCGCTGCGCAGCATCACCTGATGCCCCTCGTCGTAGCTGGCCGAGGGAGCGCGGAACTGAATTTTGATAGTGGGGTTGCGCTTCATGAATTCGGCCGCCAGCGGCTCGTGAAAGCGCGCAAAGCTTGGGTAGCAATACAGCACGTCGAGCGTCACGGCCGGTTGCGCATGTGCGCTCAGGCCCACGGCCGAGGCCAGGCCCAGCGCGCTCAGGCAGCGTTTGAGAAATTTCACAGCGAGACTCCTTGAGAGTGGGGGTGGAAAAAAAGCAGTCAGCTGCCGGGGCCTACTTGAGCCCGGTCAGTGTGATGCCCTGGATAAAGCGCCGACGGGCGACCAAAAAGGCCAGCACCAGCGGCGCAGTGATGAGGGTGGCCCCAGCCATCAAGGCGCCGTAGTTGGCGCCCGATTCGGCCGAGGCAAACAGCAGCATGCCCAGGGGCGGTGGCGCCATTTCGGTTTGGGTGATGACGATCATGGGCCAGTACAGATCGTTCCAGTGCGCGACGATGGAAAAGATCGCGAACGCTGCAATTGCCGGCCGTGCCGAGGGCACGACGATGCGCCAGACGATCTCGAACTCGCGCATGCCATCCATCCGGGCTGCCTCAATGATTTCATCGGGAAAGCTCTTGAAATGCTGCCTGAGCAAAAAGATGGCAAACAAGGACAGGAAGAAGGGCAGCATCTGCGCGAAGTAGGTATTGAGCAGCTGCGCCCAGGACAGGCCGATGTAAAGCGGCAAGGCGGTGACTTGAATCGGGATGGAGAAGGCGCCAAGCACGGCCAGCAGCAAGAGCGAGCGGCCCCTGAAGGCCAGTTTGGCCAGTGCATAAGCAGCCGGTATGGCCACCAGCAACTGCACCACCAAGATACCCGCGCAGACCAGCAAGCCGTTGAGCATGTAGCGCCCGATCGGCGCCGACTTGAAGACCTCGGCAAAGTGGCCAAAGCCAAACCAGGTTCGCGGCCAGGGCAGCAGTGTC
>JBILDR010000067.1:0-15779 GCA_044352515.1 Polaromonas sp. | reverse complement strand
GTACCGTCTCATAGCCTTTGAGCTGCGCAGCCAGCGAGCCGACGCTGCGAGGCAGCTGGTCGAGCCGGATGGACAGAAAGCGGCTGTAAACCTCACGAGCGAGCTTCTGATCGACATGGTCGACCAACTGCTCAAAAAGGCGCGCGCGTGCCAGCTTGGCCAAGGTCTCGAATAGAACCGCCAGCAGCACCCCAGAGGTCAAAACCCATAAGGTCTGGCTGGCACCGGTAGGCACCACCCGGTCGTAGACTTGCATGCTGTAAAAAGAGGTGGCCAGGGCGATCGTGTTGATCGTCAGGCCCGCAAGAGCGCCTTCGATCCAGATGCGCCGGCGCGAGAAGACCTCGCGCAGGATCAACTTGAACACCTCACTGCCGGCCGCGTCATAGGGACGGGCCAGCTTGAGCTTAACCACCAGCCATTCACTCAGGGCGTGGCGAGGCGTTTCGACCCAGCGGTTGGTCTGGGCGTCATAGGTCTCCGTCAGCCACTCGTTTTGTGCAGTACGACCGCGTAAAAGCGCCCAGCCCTGGTCGGGCCGGTGTATCAGGCAAGGACAGGCCGCCGGATCCACGGAGGATGACTTGAGAAAGCGCGCCTTGGGCAGCTGTAGCGATTGCAGCACTTGCTCGATGAACTGGCGCGGTGAGGACGACTCGCCCGTCTGCTCCTGCTTATCGATTTGTTCGATAGCGGCCTGCAAGGCCAGTCGGTCTACCGGCTCCGACTGGATTTGCGCCAGGCGCATCAGCAAGGGAAAGAGTATGTTCATAGTGCCTGAAACTTCATGGGCGCGTCGGGTTGCTCGCTGGCGTGGCCTGGATCGGCGCGCCCAATCCGCTGATGATGGCCGGCACGCCTTCGGCGAGCACCGCCAGGCGCCAGGTGGCCACCACATAGCCGACCTCGACCTCGGCCAGCGCGGTCTGTGCCTGCGCCAATTCGCGGGCCGCGTTCATCACCTCGACCCAGGTCTTGCGGCCCGCCAGAAACTGCCGGTCCCAGGAATCAACCATGGCCTGGGTTGAGCTCAAGCCCGACCGCAAACTGACGCGCCGCTGTGCCTGGGTGAGCGCCGACACATGCTCGAGACTGACCTGTTCAATCAGGCTGCGGCGGGTGGCATCGAGTTCAGACTGGAAGGACTGCAGTCGGGCCACCGCAGCGTCTACGCCCGACAAGGCCGACAAACCGGCACCCGGGGTCGCAGACAGGCCAATGAAAAAACGATTGGCCGAGCTCGGACCGAAAGAAGTGAAACTGCCTTGCTGATGTTCGGCGCGGGCATAAACCTCGGGCAGCAATTGAGCCTTGCGAATCTCGACATCGAGTTCCTGCTGCCTGACCTGGGCCCGCAACTTCATAGCGGTCGGGCTGTTCATCCATGCGTTATCGAGCAGGGGGGCAAGCTGCCCGACCGGCTCGACCGCTGAGACCGAGTAAGCACCAACCTGTTCATCGGCCACACGCTGCCCCGTCAGCGATTCCAGCTTGGCCAGGGCCGCCGTCAACTGCGACTGCGCAGCCATCGCATCGGCCAGCGTCTGCTCCAGCCGTCCCTGAGCCAGCACCTCGTCGGCCAGGGCCGAGACCCCACCGTCGATGCGGCGCTGAATCAAGGCCACCAATCTCTGATGCGTCTGCACGCTGCCACGTAAAGCAGCGAGCTTTTGCTGGCCGGCCTTCCATTCGCCCCAGGCCTGTATGGTGCGCAGGGCCAATTGCTGACGCGTCTCTTCCATTTGGGCCTGGGCGGCTGCCATCCCGGCTTCGGCCCGGCCCACGCCGGCCGTCAGGCGGCCGCCGGTCCACAGCGGCTGCTGAAGCCTGAGCGTGAGCACCCGGCCGTCCTTGCTGTTGTACGAAGAGTCGTTTTGGGAGGCATTGACCTGCTCCACCGACACCGAGGGGGTTGGAAAGAACTGCCAGTTGGCCCCCCGGATCTCGGCCTGCGAGGCCTGCACCAGCTGGGCTTGGCTTCTGAGGGCCGGATTTCCCTGGAAAGTCAGGTTGAGCAAATCAATCATGCTCCCCGCCTGAACGGGCACCGCCGCTGAGCCGATCAGGCACAACAGCCACCAGCATGAAAATTTAACGATATGCATGCGCTAAGGCCATCACAGGGTAAAACAGCCGACACCGAGGAAAGCCTGGCGGAGACCCGGCATGCGGTCCACCGTGGAACCCGTACTTCAAATCATCAACAAGCAGAATTGCTCAAGCCATAAAAACTGATTATGTAGCAATTCGTAACGCATGAGGAAGACCAAAAGTTCTCCATTGGCCACAATTTCGTTACAAAAGGAAAAGCCCGCGTCGCAGACAGCGGGCTTTGAAAAGATTGGTCGGTGTGAAAGGATTCGAACCTTCGACCCCTTGCACCCCATGCAAGTGCGCTACCAGGCTGCGCCACACACCGAAGCTGAAAATTATAGCTTGCTTCAGAGGGCCAGCTGAACTTCTGCGCTCAGGAGCCTGCGAATCTCGGAGAGTTCCCGGCGCATGAGTTCCACGCCTTCGAGAGACATGGCGGAAAAACTGGCAGCCACCACATTAAAGTTGCTCTCAAGCAGGGGCTCTGCCGCCAAGGCCTCCGGACCATCGACATCCACGCCTTCGAGCACGCCCTGACCCTGACGGCGGCGGTCGCGCTCAGCCTGCATGAACTCCTGCAGCTTGTTGCGTGCGCCGCTGATGGTAAAGCCCTGCTCGTACAGCAGATCACGGATGCGCCGGATCATCAACACCTCATGGTGCTGGTAGTAGCGCCGGTTGCCGCGGCGCTTCATCGGCTTGAGCTGGGTAAATTCCTGCTCCCAGTAGCGCAGCACATGCGGCTTGACGCCGCACAACTCGCCGACCTCACCGATGGTGAAGTAGCGCTTGGCTGGTATGGGGGGAAGGACAGTCTCCAAGTGCATCACCGCGGCGTCAAAGGAAGATGGAATCTACTTCAAGTTGGCACGGTGCGCAATTGATTCCAGGGAAATTTTTCTGACCGCTGTGCGCGGGCAGGCAGATCAGATCGGCGTCGAGCCCTGGATCTGTTCTTTGAGCTTGGGGCTGGCATGAAAGGTCACCACCCGGCGCGCTTGAATAGGAATCTCCTGGCCAGTGCGTGGATTGCGGCCAGGTCGCGGCGCCTTGGTACGGATCTGGAAATTGCCGAAGCTGGAAATCTTGACATCCTGTCCTTCGACCAGGCTGTCAGAGATCAGGGTAAAGAAGGCGTCGACCATGTCTTTCGACTCGCGCTTGTTCAGGCCAATCTGACCGAACAGGAGATCAGCCAAGTCGGCCTTGGTCAGCGCCGGGGTTTCCAGGGTTTCGACAGACAGTTCCATGACAAGCGCAATCCATCCAAAAGTCGGGTCAGGCGCGCAGTCGGGCGCCCAGCTGCGACTGCAAGCGATCAATCACTGCGCGCACCGCCTGATCAATCTGTTCTTCGGTCAGTGTAGCCTGCTCGTCACTGAGCACCAGGCGCACCGCCAGGCTCTTTTCCCCCAGCGCCATGCCGGCACCCGCCTCTTTGGCGCGGTAAATGTCGAAAAGTGTGGCGGAGCGCAGCAGGCTCTGGGTAGGCGCTGCATGGACCTGAGCCATCAGCTGCGCATGCGTCACAGACTCGCTGACGATCACCGCAATGTCACGCTCGACCGGTTGCAGACGACTGACGCCCGCAAAAGCGGGGACAGGCCGACGCAGCAGGGCTTCAAGGTCGAGCTCAAACAGCACCGGGGTTTGCGTCAGCTCATAAGCCTGGCGCCAACGCGGGTGGAGCTGCCCCACCACGCCGACGCGCTGGCCGTCAATGCTCAGGCTGGCGCTACGCCCCGGATGCAGGGCCGGGTGCTGAACCGGCTCGAACACCGCACGAGCCGGTGCCAGCAAGGCCTCCAGATCACCCTTGATGTCAAAAAAGTCGACCAGGCGCGACTCCTGCGCCCAACCGGCCGACTCCAGCGGGCCGCAAGCCAGGCCGGCCACCCGCATGGGCTGGTGCAGTCCCGCCACGGTGCTGTCGCTGCCCGCCACACTGGCATCGCGCAGGAACACACGGCCCAGCTCGAACACCCGTACCCGCGCCGCCTTGCGGTCCTGGTTGAACTTGAGCACTTGAAGCAGCGAGCCGATCAACGAAGAGCGCATCACGCTCATCGGGCTGGCAATCGGGTTGAGCAGCTTGATCGGATTCGGGTTGCCCGCCAGCTCATGCTCCCAGCGCTCCTGCACAAAGCTGAAGTTGATGGTTTCCTGGTAGCCCAGTGCCGCTAGGCTGCGCCGCAAGGCAAAAGAGCTGCGCTCGGACTCGGGCCGCAGCCGCGCGCTGGTGGGAGCCAGCGGCGGGGTTTCGGGCAGCGCGTCGTAGCCGACCATGCGCACCACTTCCTCGATCAGATCTTCCTCGATCTGCAGATCAAAGCGGTAGCTCGGCGGCGTCACCGTGATCGTGCCATCGCCCTGCTGCAGCGGCAGGCCCAAACGGGCGAGCGCGTCGACGCACTGCGCCTGCGTCAAAGGCATGCCAATCACCTTGGCCGCCCGTGCCACCCGCAGCGTCACCGGTGTGGGCGAAGGCAGCTGCACCTGCTGGTCGTCAATTGGGCCGCAGCGGGTCTGCTCGCCGCCGCAGATGGTCAGCACCAGTTCGGTGATGCGCTCGATATGCTGCACGGTGGTGGCAGGATCCACGCCACGCTCAAAACGATGCCCGGCGTCGGTGGAAAAATTGAAACGGCGCGAACGGCCGGCCACCGAGCGCGGCCACCAGAAGGCGGCCTCGACATAGATGTTCTGAGTCTCATCTGAAACAGCGGTGGCATCGCCGCCCATGATGCCGGCCAGCGACTCAACTTGCGCCTCGTCAGCGATGACGCCCACCTTGCCATCCACGCTGATGGTGTTGCCGTTGAGCAGCTTGAGCGTCTCGCCCTCACGGCCCCAGCGCACGTCCAAACCGCCATGGATCTTGTCCAGGTCAAAGATGTGCGAGGGCCGGCCGAGTTCGAACATCACATAGTTGGAGATATCGACCAGCGGGCTGACCGAGCGCTGACCACAGCGTGCCAGACGCTCAACCATCCAGGCCGGTGTCGCCGCCCGGGTATTGACGCCGCGGATCACCCGGCCCGAAAAACGGCCGCACAGGTCCGGCGCGCTGATGCGCACTGCCAGCCGACTGTCGTCGTTCACAGCCACCGCTTTGAACTGCGGCTCCTTGAGCGGCGCGCCGGTCAGCGCAGACAGCTCACGCGCCACGCCATGCACACTCAGGCAGTGGGCCAGATTGGGCGTGAGCTTGAGGGTAAAAAGCGTGTCATCCAGATTCAAATGGGTCCGGATGTCCTGCCCCAAAGGCGCGTCGGCGGCCAGTTCGAGCAGGCCGCCATGGTCGTCCGACAGTTTGAGCTCGCGGGCCGAACACAGCATGCCGTGGCTTTCGACGCCGCGCAGCTTGCCGACCTTGATCTCAAACGGCTTGCCGTCCTCGCCGGGCGGCAGCTGCGCGCCCACGAGCGCGCAGGGCACCCGGATGCCGACCCGGGCGTTAGGGGCACCGCAGACGATGCTCAGCAAGGCGCCCTGCCCCACATCCACTTGGCAGACCCGCAGCTTGTCGGCGTTGGGGTGCTGCACCGCCTCGCGTATCTCGCCAACCACGATATGGGAGAAGGCAGGCGCAACCGGGCGGAGCTCCTCGACCTCCAGCCCGCCCATGGTGAGGGTGTCAGCCAGTTGCTGGGTCGACAGCGCGGGGTTGCAAAATTCGCGCAACCAGGACTCGGGAAATTGCATGGCGTCGTTTCTTGTTCAGCAGTGACGATCGAAAAATGGTGAGGCGAAGCTTAGTGCGCTGTCGGTTCAATTGAACTGCGCCAGAAAGCGAATGTCGCCGTCAAAAAACAGGCGCAGGTCATTGACCCCATAGCGCAGCATGGTCAGACGATCCGGGCCCATGCCGAAGGCAAAGCCGATGTACTTCTCAGGGTCTAGCCCCATGTTGCGGACCACGTTCGGATGCACCTGGCCTGAGCCGGCCACCTCCAGCCAGCGGCCAGCCAAGGGCCCCGACTGAAACTGGATGTCAATTTCGGCGCTGGGCTCGGTGAAGGGGAAGAAGCTGGGTCGAAAGCGCAGGACCAGGTCTTTGGATTCAAAAAAGGTGCGACAGAAATCGGTGAACACCACCTTCAGGTCCTTGAAGCTCACGTTCTCACCGATCCACAAGCCCTCGCACTGATGGAACATCGGCGAATGGGTGGCGTCGCTGTCAACCCGGTAGGTACGGCCGGGCGCGATCACCCGAATCTCGGGCATGAGTTCGCCGCGCTCAATCAATGCGCGGTGTTTCTTGACATGCTGCACTGCATAGCGGATCTGCATTGGGCTGGTGTGGGTGCGCAGCAAATGCGGCTCATCGGGCGTGCCACCTTCGACGTAAAAGGTGTCGTGCATCGAGCGCGCTGGATGATCAGCAGGCGTATTGAGCGCGGTGAAGTTGAACCAGTCGGTCTCGATCTCAGGACCCTGGGCCACATCAAAGCCCATGGAGCCGAAGATGGCCTCGATACGCTCCATGGTCAGGCTGACCGGATGCAAGCCGCCGGGCAGGCGCTGGCGACCGGGCAGGGTCACGTCCAGAGCTTCTGCTTTGAGTTGGGCATCGAGTTCGGCCTGGGCCAGGGCCTGGCGACGCTCGGTCAGCGCCTGCTCAATGGCCTGCTTGGTTTGGTTGATGGCCGCGCCGCGGGACTTCTTCTCGTCCACGCTCAAGGCGGCCAGACCTTTCATGAGCTCGGTCACCCGACCGGCCTTGCCCAGGAAGACAGCTTTTGCGTTTTCCAGATCAGCGGGGCTCAGCGCCTGAGCAAAGCTGCTGCGGGCCTGGTCGACCAGATCATCAAGGAGCGGTTGTGAGCTCATGGTGTGTGCAAATTTCAGAGGGATTCACGGCCTTGACAGGCCCATGAAAAAGGGCCAGAGCCTTTGACAAGCCCCGGCCCGCTGAGCCGCTGCACCGGCCTGCCGAGGCAGGGCGGTGCAGGCGCTGGCAGGATCAAGCCGCCAGGCTGGCCTTGGCTTGCGCCACGATGGCGCCGAAGGCGGCGCTGTCGTGGATGGCCAGATCGGAAAGAACCTTGCGGTCGATTTCGATACCGGCTTTTTTCAGGCCATTGGCGAACTGGCTGTAGGTCATGCCGAATGAACGGCTGGCCGCATTGATACGGGCGATCCACAACTGGCGGAACACGCGCTTTTTGGTGCGGCGATCACGGTAGGCATACTGGCCTGCCTTCATCACCGCCTGTTTGGCGACGCGAAAGACATTGCCGCGGCGACCGCGAAAACCCTTGGCCAGGGCGAGAACTTTCTTGTGACGAGCGCGGGCTGTGACACCACGTTTGACGCGAGGCATATGTGTACTCCTTGTTCGTCTGAATCAAATACCCATGCCAGGCAGCATCTGCGCCATGTGACCCATATTGGTCTCATGGACAGCGACCGCACCGCGCAGGTGACGTTTGTTCTTGGTGGTCTTCTTGGTCAGGATGTGACGCTTGAAGGCTTGACCGCGCTTGACGGTGCCACCGGGACGAACGCGAAACCGCTTTTTCGCGCTGCTCTTGGTCTTCATTTTGGGCATGACTGCTCCTTCTTCTTTGTGCTCGTGAGGCGCTGTGAAACCTTCCACAGAACTTGTAGGCCCCGAGCCACTTGTTCAGGTTCCGGACCTTGAGTCCAGACCTGGCGAGACCGGAAAACTTCCGGCCTCAGGGGCAGCGCAACAGGCCACCGCCCCACTCGCCCCGTCGGCGACCAACCAACCGGGCTTGTTCAATCCTTACAACTTCAGCCCTCAGGCCTTGGTCGTCTCAGCCGCCTCTGCAGGGGCTGCTGCTTTGCCGCCACCGGCTTTTTTCTTGCCCGGGGCGATCATCATGATCATCTGCCGACCTTCGAGCTTGGGGAACTGCTCGACGATGATGCTGTCGGCCAACTCATCGCGGATGCGCGCCAACAAGGCCAAGCCCAACTCCTGGTGGGTAATTTCACGACCGCGAAACCGCAGCGTGATCTTGCACTTGTCGCCCTCATCCAGAAACCGCCGGATATTGCGCAACTTGATGTTGTAGTCACCGTCGTCGGTGCCGGGTCGGAATTTGATTTCCTTGACCTCGATCACCTTTTGCTTGGACTTGGCCTCAGCAGCCCGCTTTTGCTCGGCATACTTGAACTTGCCGTAGTCAATCAGGCGGCACACCGGAGGGATTGCGGTCGGCGAGATTTCCACCAGATCCACATCGGCCTCACCGGCCAGACGCAGCGCTTCCATGGTGGAGACGATGCCGATGGGCTCGTTGTCCGGGCCCATGAGGCGAACCTCTGGGGCCATGATTTCCCGATTCAGGCGGTGCTTGCGTTCCTCGCGTTGGCGACGGTCACGAAATTCAGTAGCGATGGCAGCTATCCTTCAAACAAGGCTACACCAGCTGTAGCAGCTTACACCCGCAGACAACGCGGCCTAAGCGCCCCGTCAAGGGGAGAATTCGGTCGGTTCAGGATTTGTTGGCAATGTCGGAAGCGATCTGCGCGGAGAACGCTTCGAGGGACATCACACCCAGGTCCTTGTTGCCTCGGGCACGCACCGCCACCGAGCCAGCCGCTTTTTCCTTGTCGCCCACGACCAGGATATAGGGAGGCTTTTGCAACGAGTGCTCGCGTATTTTATACGTGATTTTCTCGTTTCGCAGGTCCAGATCGACCCTAAGCCCTTGATTTGTCAGAGTTTGGGCGATTTCCCGACAGTAATCGGCCTGCGCATCGGTGATATTGAGGACGGCAATTTGCACCGGCGCCAGCCAGGTCGGCAGAGCGCCAGCATGCTCTTCAATGAGGATGCCAATAAAGCGTTCCATGCTGCCGACGATGGCCCGGTGCAGCATGACAGGGCGGTGGCGGTTGCCGTCCTCGCCCACATACTCGGCATCGAGCCGCTCGGGCATGGAAAAGTCCACCTGTATGGTGCCGCACTGCCACTGGCGGCCGATGGCGTCCTTGAGCGTGTACTCGATCTTGGGGCCATAAAAAGCGCCGTCGCCCGGGGCGATCTCGAACTCGCAGCCCGAGGCCTTCAGGCTGTCCATCAGCGCCTGCTCGGCCTTGTCCCAGCTCTCGTCCGAGCCTATGCGCTTTTCCGGTCGGGTGGCGACCTTGTAAATGATGTGCTTGAAGCCGAAGTCGGTGTAAACCTTTTGCAGCAAGGTGGTGAAGGCCAGCACTTCAGGCTGGATCTGGTCTTCGGTACAGAAGATGTGGCCATCATCCTGGGTGAAGCCGCGCACCCGCATGATGCCGTGCAGTCCGCCCGAGGGCTCGTTGCGGTGGCACTGGCCAAACTCACCGTAGCGCAGCGGCAAGTCGCGATAGCTCTTGATGCCCTGCTTGAAGATCAGGATGTGCCCTGGACAATTCATGGGCTTGAGGGCGTACTCGCGTTTTTCGCTCTCGGTGGTGAACATGTTCTCGCGGTACTTGTCCCAGTGCCCGGTCTTCTCCCACAGGGTTTTGTCGATCACCTGCGGGCCCTTGACCTCCTGGTAGCCGTTGTCCTGGTAGACGCGGCGCATGTACTGCTCCACCCCTTGCCACACGGTCCAGCCCTTGGGATGCCAGAACACCAGACCCGGGGCATGGTCGTCAATGTGGAACAGGTCCAGCTCGCGGCCAAGCTTGCGGTGATCGCGCTTTTCGGCCTCTTCCAGCAAAGTCAGGTAATGCTGCAGGTCCTCTTTGCTGGCCCAGGCGGTGCCATAGACGCGCTGCAGCATCTCGTTGCGATGATCGCCCCGCCAGTAGGCGCCGGCCACCTTCATCAGCTTGAAATGCTTGAGCTTGCCGGTGCTGGGCACGTGCGGGCCCCGGCACAGGTCCTCAAAGCCACCCTCTCGGTAGAGCGAGACCTCTTGGTCGGCTGGGATGGAGCCGATGATCTCAGCCTTGTAGTGCTCGCCCATGGCCTTGAAATGGGCCACCGCTTCGTCGCGCGGCAGCACCCGGCGAAGTACCGGCTCGTCCTTGGCCGCAAGTTCGGCCATGCGCTTTTCAATCGCCTGCAAATCTTCGGGCGTGAACGGGCGCTTGTAGGAGAAATCGTAATAAAAGCCGTTTTCAATCACCGGGCCTATGGTCACCTGGGCCTCAGGAAAGAGTTCTTTGACGGCGTAGGCCAGCAGGTGAGCGGTGGAGTGGCGGATCAACTCCAGCCCGTCGGCGTCCTTGGCGGTGACGATGGACAGCTTGGCATCTTGCGCCACCGTAAAGCTGGTGTCGACCAGCTGGCCGTCGACCTTGCCGCCTAGGGCCGCCTTGGCCAGGCCCGCGCCTATGGAGGCGGCCACCTCGGCCACCGTCACCGGCTGGGGAAATTGACGCTGGGAACCGTCGGGGAGCGTGATTTGAACCATATTTGAAATGAGCAGATGAAAAACAAAAAACGCGGCAGGGGCCGCGCTTTCATGAGGGTGCAAGAGACAGGCGCGGCCCGCCGGCCATCAAAGGCCCGCCAAGATCTCCGGGGGAGTTCGCGGTGTCATAACCATCATGCCTTTCTTGTTCTTGCAGATTGAGTTGCCGTAATTTTCTCACAAACAACTCGGATCGCACGGGCATAAGGGGCGCAAAAAAGCCCGGGGATCGCCCGGGCTTGCTGCTTGCGTAAGCGACGCGGGTGGCGCCGGGACACAAAACTCAGTGGAACTGCTCTTCTTCGGTCGAGCCGGTCAGGGCCTTAACTGAAGACGTGCCGCCCTGGATCACGGTGGTCACATCGTCAAAGTAACCAGCGCCGACTTCCTGCTGGTGCGACACAAAGGTATAGCCTTGCTCGCGGGCAGCGAACTCAGGCTCCTGCACCATGTTGACGTAGTGCTTCATGCCCTCGCCTTCGGCATAGGCCTTGGCGAACTTGAAGGTGTTGAACCAATTGATGTGGATACCGGCCAGCGTGATGAACTGGTACTTGTAGCCCAGCGCTGACAGCTCTTCCTGGAACCGGGCGATGGTGGCGTCGTCCAGGTTTTTCTTCCAGTTGAAGGACGGCGAGCAGTTGTAAGACAGCAGCTTGCCCGGGCAGGCGGCATGCACAGCCTGCGCAAACTCGCGGGCAAAGCCCAGGTCGGGCGTGCCGGTCTCGCACCACACCAGGTCAGCATAGGGTGCGTAGGCCACGCCGCGGCTGATGGCTTGCTCCAGGCCGTTCTTGACGCGGTAAAAGCCCTCTTGGGTGCGCTCGCCGGTCAGGAAGGGCTTGTCATTGGCGTCATGGTCGCTGGTCAGCAAGTTGGCAGCCTCGGCGTCGGTGCGGGCCAGCACCACGGTGGGCACGCCCATCACGTCGGCGGCAAAACGCGCCGACAGCAGCTTTTCAATGGCCTCTTGGGTGGGCACCAAGACCTTGCCGCCCATGTGGCCGCATTTTTTGACGGCGGCCAGTTGGTCTTCGAAGTGAACGCCAGCGGCGCCGGCGGTGATCATGTTCTTGGTCAGCTCAAACGCATTGAGCACGCCGCCAAAGCCGGCCTCGCCGTCGGCGACGATGGGCAGGAAGTAGTCGATGAAATCCTTGCTGCCGCGGTCGATGCCACGGCCCCACTGAATTTCGTCAGCGCGCTTGAAGGTGTTGTTGATGCGGCGAACCATGGTGGGCACCGAGTCGTAGGCATAGAGCGACTGGTCGGGGTACATGGTCTCAGAGGTATTGCCGTCGGCCGCCACCTGCCAGCCCGACAGATACACCGCCTCCAGGCCAGCCTTGGCCTGCTGCATGGCCTGGCCAGCACTGATCGCGCCAAAGGCGTTCACATAGCCCTTCTTAGCGCCACCGTTGATCTTTTCCCAGAGCTTCTCGGCGCCGCGCTTGGCCAGGGTGTGCTCGATCGGCATGCTGCCGCGCAGGCGCACCACGTCGGCGGCACTGTAGCCGCGCTTGACGCCCTTCCAGCGCGGGCTGCTGGCCCATTCTTTTTCCAGGGCAGCAATTTGTTGCTCGCGGCTGAGTTGTTCGGTCAGAGTTTGGGGCATGTGAAGACTCCAGAGAAGTTAAAGAAAAAACCAGATACCGGAAGGCCTGAGGGAACACGCATAGCTTGTGCCCAGGGCCTCGGCTCGTGGGTCTACTTTAAGTCTTCTACAAGACCATTAATCACTCTTCTGTCTTATATAAGACACAAATTTTTCCTTTATGAATCAAGGGCTTAATTCCACAATTTCACATAGAAAAATTCTATATCTCATATTGAGAAAAAACGCTGCGCTGCAACAATTGTAAATTTCACATAGAGAAAAGGAAATGTCGCCATGCGATAAGCGGCCGCTGCCCTGCAAGCACCAGCTTCAGGCGCGGGGCCCCGCGCGGCGCCCCAAGTGGGTGAGCCAGTCACCGCATTCGATCAGCGGCCAGACCTGCGCGCGGCTGCGGTCCATCTCATAGACCAGAGCGCCATGGCTTTGAGCGCCAGCGATCACCAGCGCTCGGGTGCGTCGGTACAGCCCGGTGCGCTGCGGCCAGACCTCTTCGAGCGCATCGAGTGCCGGCTCGATCTCAGGCGCAATCGCGTGCAGCTCACCGCTGACCCAATCAAGCCCGCCCAGCACCAGGCCCGGATAGTCGCCCAGGTCGTAGAGCCTTCCACGAACCCGAGCTGGCCCCAACAAACGCGAATAAGGCCCGAAGCGACGGATGTCATTGCTCCCGCCCATGCGCAAAGTGCCGTAGACGAACAGCAATGAGACCGTCGGTGGTTTTGTGGCGTGCTCGGGGCGTTCCAAAACAGGATGATCTTGGGGCATGATCGCAGGCGGTCCGGCACAACACGCCGGAGGCAGAAACTGTATGCGAACGATTGTGGCTCAGAGCTGCCTGGCCCTGAGCATGGCCCTGGTGGGCAGCTATGTGGCCCTGTCCAAACCGCTGCTGGCGGTCTGGCCGGTTTTCTTGCTCGCCTGGCTGCGCTTTGGCATAGGGGCCATGGCCATGCTGCACTGGTTGCGCCGGCCGGCCGAGGAGCCGATGTGGACACCATCTACCCACAGGCTTTTGTTCCTGTCGGCTTTGCTGGGCAACTTCCTGTTTTCCATCTGCATGCTCTACGGCGTCGCCCTGAGCTCGTCCACCGCAGCCGGAGTGATCATGTCGGCCATACCAGCGGCCGTGGCCCTGTTGGGATGGCTTTGGCTCAAGGAGCGCATCTCGCTGCGCCAGGCTCTGGCGACTGCGCTGGCAGTGGGCGGCATTGCGGTGCTCTCAGCCGGCAGCGCGAACCAGGGCGTGGCGCCTGCCGCTCAGGCAGGGCGTGACAACTTGGGGCACCTGCTGCTGGTGGCCGCGGTGCTGTGTGAGGCAGCCTATGCGGTGATGGGCAAGCGGCTGACGGGCGTGCTGTCGGCGCGGCGCATCACTGCCTTGATCAATCTTTGGGGTCTGGTCCTAATGACGCCGCTGGGCCTGTGGAGCGCCCTGCATTTCAATTGGTCGGCCGTGCCACTGTGGGCCTGGGCCCTGCTGCTGTTTTACGGCCTGGCGGCCAGCGTCTGGAGCGTCTGGCTGTGGATGAGCGGCCTGCGCGGCGTCAACGCCAGCCAGGCTGGCGTCTTTACCGTGATGCTGCCCATCAGCGCCTGTCTGGTGGGCATGGTGGTGCTCGGCGAGAGCCTTGAGCCCGTGCAGTGGCTGGCCCTGGCCATGGGCCTGGCCGCCGTCATCCTGGCCACCTGGCCGTAGCGCGCGAACCAGAGCTAAAGCGCCGAATCAATCCTGACGTCCGCCCATCACACCGGGCTTATGCACCAGGGTGCCTGGTCGTGCGCCAGCGCCATCCACAAGGCCCACACTGAGGTGGCCAACAAGAGCGCTCCGGCCAGGCGCAGGGCACTGCGGTTGGCGCCATCATTGCCCAGGCGCTGCCACAGCCAGGGGCCGAGCCACAGGCTCAGGCTACTGCCCAAGGCAAACAAGGCCATGACCAAACCGCCCTGCCACAGCCCCGGGCTGAGCGCCGCCACCAACAAGGCGGAATAGAGCAAGCCACAGGGAAGAAAGGCCCAGGCCAGGCCGAGCAAGAAAGGGCCGGCGGCGGCGCCCTTAGCACCCCGCTGGCCGATCACACCTGTGCCCTGCACCCGCAGCCAGAGCCAGCGACCCGCCGTGTCCAGCCAGGGCGGCTGGCGCGCCTGCAACAACAAAAACCCACCGATCACCGCCGCGCCTACATGTACAAAGGTCCAGAGTGGGCGCAAGGCGGCCGACTGCACGCTGAGCCAGCCCACGGATTGCATGGACGCGGCAGCCAACACCCCCAGGGTCATGTAAGAGAGCAGTCGCCCCAGCAGGAAGAGGACTGGCGCGGCAGAGCCTGAACTGATGCGCTCGGGCGGCGCACCTGCAGCCTGAAAGCGCAGCGGCTGCACACCGACCGGAAACTTCGCTCCCGACGCCCCCAGCCCGGCGCAAACCGCGCCACACATGGCCAGGCAATGCGGGCCGCCAGCCAGGCCCATGAACAAGGCGGTCAGCGCGACAGACGTATCCATCAGATGATCTTAGAAAACCGCGCACGGTTACGGTCGGCCTGCAGATAGCGGTCAAACACCATGGACACTGCGCGCACGAAAAACCAGCCCTGCGCGGTCACCGTAATCCCAGCGGTACCCACCTGCACCAGCCCCTGGGCCTGCAGGGTCGACAGGGCCTGCAGTTCGGCCGCAAAGTAGCTGCTGAAGTCGATCAAAAAAGCCAGTTCGACGGACTCGAACTGCAGCTCGCCCTGGCACATCAGGGCCATGATCACGCTGCGACGAATCAGGTCGTCGCGCGACAGGGCCAGCCCCCGCACCACCGGCAAGCGCCCTTGATCGAGCAGGTCGTAATACTCCTCCAGGGTCTTGGCATTCTGGCTATAGGTAGCACCCATGCGAGCAATCGAGGAAACGCCCAGGGCGATCAGATCGGTATCGGGCTGGGTGCTGTAGCCCTGAAAGTTGCGGTGCAGTCGCCCCTGCCTGCGGGCCACCGCGAGCGCATCGCTCGGTAGGGCAAAGTGGTCCATGCCCACATACTCGTAGCCGGCTTTTTCGAAGGCATCAAGCGAGCGTGAGAGCATCGCGATCTTGGCCGGCGCCGCCGGCAGCTGCGCCGCCTGTATGCGCCGCTGCGGCTTAAAGCGCTCGGGCAGATGGGCATAGGCGTAAAGCGCCACCCGATCGGGCCGCAATGCGGTCACCTGAGCCAGGGTGCGATCGAATGACTCCGGGCTTTGCAGCGGCAGGCCGTAGATCAAATCGATGTTGACCGACTCAAAGCCCAGACGCCGCGCCTGCGCCACCAAGTCGAACACCTGCTCGGCCGGCTGCAAGCGGTGGACCGCACGCTGAACCGCCGGGTCAAAGTCCTGCACGCCAAAACTCAAGCGGTTAAAGCCCAGCTCGGCCAGCACTGCCAGCCGCGCTGCAGTCACCGTACGCGGATCCACCTCGATGGAATATTCACCACCGGGCACCAGGTTAAAGCTGCGCCGAATCATGGCCATGAGGTTGCGCAGCTCCTCGTCGCTCAGGAAGGTGGGCGTGCCGCCGCCCAAGTGCAACTGACTGAGGGTCTGCCCGCTGCCCAGATGCGCCAGGTGAAGATCGAGCTCCCGGTTGAGGTAACGCAAATAGGGCTGCGCACGCTCATGATGGCGGGTGACGATCTTGTTGCAGGCGCAGTAGTAGCACAGCGA
>JBILDR010000066.1:0-15822 GCA_044352515.1 Polaromonas sp. | reverse complement strand
GGCTGGTGCGTGCCGGTCATTTTCATCAGTGGCGAGAGCACGGTCCAGCAAGGCATTACGGCCATGAAACAGGGTGCGCTCGACTTCCTGGTCAAGCCTTTCGATCTGGACAGGCTCGAGCGTGTGATCGAAAACGCCATCGAGCTCGACACCCGCCAAATGCAGGCCTTGTCCAGGCAGCAAGAGTGTCGGCAGATGCTCAAGGGGCTCACACCGCGCGAGTTGGACGCCTACCAATGCCTGGCCCAAGGCCACGCCTACAGCGAGATGATGCAGGCGCTCGGTATTTCACTGCCGACGGCCAAGCAGTACCGAAGCGCGGTCATGCGCAAGCTCAAGTTTGCCACTCTTGCTGAACTCATCGCGTTCGACAAGGAGCTCAATGGGGTAGAGCCCGGGCTGGGCGAGCGGCCGAATCTGGGTTAAGTCAGCCGCGCTGAATCTCCCGCTTTTCAGGCTTGAAACCTCGGTCGGTCATCCGATCGGATGAGTTTCAGATGCTCGATTGTTTGCAGAATGTTTCACTAGTTTCATTCTGTAAAAACGGTCGACCATGGCAACACATTCCGGCAACAAAGTTCTCCTGATTGCACAGGCTAAAGGGAAATCAACCCCGGGCAAAACATTTGAGCTGACTGCGGGCATGGGGGGTGCCGGGCAGGCGCTTCGCGTCAAGGCGCAGGCCGAGACCCTGTACGAATTGCAGGATCTGGCCACGCGCAAAGGGCCCCAAGCGGTCCGCGCAAAGCGGGCTGGACGGGACCTGGAAATTTATCTCGAGGAGTCGACTCAGCCCGATGCCGTTATCGAAGGCTACTACGACGAAGCGATTGTTGCCGCCCCAGGTGACAGCCTGATCGGTATAGCGCCCAGCGGCAATAAAACCTACGTGGTCTACAACCACAACACCAGAGCGCAGCAGTTGTTGATTGACCAGGCAATTTTGGTCTCGGCGGTGTTGTGACCGACTCTGCCCACGCCCACGCGAGCGAGGTCCTTGAGTGGCTCAAGCAGGGCGTGGCCTTGCGCGCCCAGGGGCAGCATGAAGCCGCGCTCGGTGCCTACCAAAAGGCGGTGGCCTTGCCCGGCGCGCCTGCGGAAGCGTTTTTCAACCTGGGCAATGTTCTGCTGGACATGGGGCGTTGGGAGGAGTCTGCCGCTGCGATGGAGCGCGCGCTGCAGCTGCAGCCGCAGATGGCTGCGGCCCTGATGCAACTGGCGCGCTGCGAAGTGAGGCTGGGGCGGCTGAAGGCGGCCGATGCGCATTTTTCAGAGTTGCTCCAAATCGACCCCCAAAATTTCAGCGCTTGGCTGGAGCATGGGAATTTGCACAGGCAGTTGGGCCAAGCCGACAAGATGCTCGCGGCCTACCAACAGGCGGCCGGCTGCACGCCGCAGCGCTGGGAGGGCCTGCTGGCCCTGACGCGCAGCCTAGAAGAGGCCGGTCGGTGGGAGTTGGCGGCGGTCAACTACCAGCGTGCGGTGGCTTTGGCGGGCGAAGCGGCAGGGCCGGCAGCCAAAGCGGAGCGCAGCAAGCCCACAGCACCGCACAGCCGGGTGCGGCAGGTGCACTGGCACATGGCGCGCTACAGGCTGGAGCGGGGCGATGCGGCGCGCGCTTTGGAGGCGATGCGCCAGGCCCTGATGGCCGCGCGCATTGAACACCCACGCCACCCGCTGGGGGTGGATGAGCGGGCTGAAATGCAGATCGACCTGGGCGACATCAAGATGCGCCTGGGCATGACCGCAGAGGCTCACCGGGCTTTTGAGCGGGCGAGCGGGGCCGCCTCAGAGGCCACCCTGGTGCGCCTGGCTGAAATGTCCTTTCGCTACAACCTGTGGCAAGAGGCCCAGGCGGTGCTCAAGCGCAATGTGGCGCTGCACCCCCAAAGCGCCACAGCGCTGTGGAACCTGGCCCATTCCTGTGCCGAGTCCTGGCAGATGGAAGAGGCGCTTGAGCACTTGGCCAGAGCCGAAGCCATAGCGCCGCAGCCGGGCGCACTGTCGATGCGGGCCAGTGTGGCGGGCCGCACGGGCGATGTGGAGACGGCCTTGCGCCTGTACAAAGAGCTGGCCGAGGCCGAAGGCCCTTTGTCCAAAATGCGTTCGAGCGCGGCCATGAGCGCGCTCTACAGCGACCAGCTCAGCGCCCAAGAGGTGGCGGCCTTGCACCGTGAGCTCTTTGCGCCTTTGGGGGCGGGTGGCCGCAGTGTGGCGAGCTTTGCCAACCCCCGGCAGCCGCACAAGCGCTTGCGCGTGGGCTTGGTGAGCGCCGATTTTCACCACCAGCATCCGGTGAACATCTTTATGCAGCCGGTGCTGGCGCGACTCGATCAAGCTCAGTTTGAGCTGACGGTGTATTTCACCGGGGTGTCGCACGACGACCAAACCCAGCAGGTGCGCTCGCGCGTGGCGCACTGGGTAGAGTGCACACGCTGGAGCGATGCGCAGATGGCCAGGCGCATTGAGGGCGATGGCATAGACATTTTGGTGGACCTGGCCGGGCACACCAGCTTGCAGCGCATGAGCATGTTTGCGCAAAGGGCCGCGCCTGTGCAGCTGACGTTTTTGGGCTACCCGGGCTCGACCGGGGTGCCGGGCATGGACTGGATATTGGCCGACCCGGTGGTGGCGCCCGAGGGCAGTGATGGCTTGTATTCCGAACGGGTGTGGCGCCTGCCGCACACAGTATTTTGCTTTGCGCCCGAGGTGAACTACCCCTACCCCAAGTACACCCAGGCGCATGCCCAGCGCACGCTGACCTTCGGCTCGTTCAACAATGTGCCCAAGATCACCCAGCACACGGTGGCCCTGTGGTCCCGGGTGCTCCAGGCCGTGCCGCAGTCGCAGCTCTTGCTCAAGGCGCCGAGTTTCAAAGACGAGGGCGCGATTCGGGCTTTCAAGGCGCGTTTTGCCGCGCACGGCATTGACCCATCACGCCTGGTGTTTCGCGGCCCAGTGGGCCTGGCCGACATGATGGCCGAGTACGCCGACGTGGACATTGCCCTGGACCCAGTGCCCTACAACGGCGGCACCACCACGCTGCAGGCCATGTGGATGGGCGTGCCAGTGGTGGTCAAGGCGGGCAGCAACTTTGTCTCGCGCATGGGCGCAAGCTTCATGACGGCGGCCGGCCTACCCGAGTGGGTGGCAGCGGACGACGATGCCTATGTGGCGATTGCCCAGCACATGGCAGCGGACCGGGCGGCCTTGCTGCAGCTCAAGCAAGACCTGCGACAGCGCCTGCAAGCCGCGCCGGCTTGGGATGTGGAGGCTTACACGCGGGACATTGAGCGTGCATTGCGCGCCATGTGGGAAGACCACTGCGCGAGGGCTTGAGGCCCTGAGCTGTGGGAGCTGGCCTGGCAGGGATTGTTCGCCTGCGGTGATGGACGTTGGCCGGCACAAATCGCCAACAATCATGAGCAACATCTCAGCTGTTTTTGCAGCCATTCAACGACAGCTTAAGGTGCTTGTTCATGAGCGCGTTGATGTGGCCTCATTCAATATCGACTTTGGAGCATTTCCCATGAAACCATCGATAGCCCTTGAAACTCAGCGCGCAACGATTCGCAGCGTGGTGCTGCGGCACCGCGCCTGCAATGCCCGAGTTTTCGGCTCGGTGCTTGATGGCAACGATCAAGAAGGCAGCGATCTGGACATCTTGATGGACCCGACCCCCGAGACAACCATGTTTGACATGGGTGCGATCCGGCATGAACTGTTGCAACTGCTGGGTGTGCATGTGGATGTGCTGACTCCAAACGCTTTGCCTGATTCTTTCCGGGCCAAGGTCATTGCGGAGGCTCGTCCGGTATGACAACTGTTGACGGTGTCGGCGGTGCTTTGATCAACCCACTGAAAACGGTCTTGAACGTGGGCTGCGGCCCACAGGGTCGGCTGCACGGGTTTGCCGGGTTTGACCAGAGCTGGACCGAGATGCGCCTGGACATTGACCCAGCGGTGCAGCCCGATGTGTTGGGCACCATGACCGACATGTCGGCGGTGGCCACGGGATCTGTGGATGCGGTGGTGTCTAGCCACAACATTGAGCACCTGTACCCGCACGAGGTGCCGCTGGCCTTGGCCGAGTTTGTGCGGGTGCTCAAGCCCGATGGGCGTGTGCTGATCACTTGCCCTGATTTGCAGTCGATCTGCGCACGCGTGGCCAAGGGTGAGCTGGCCTCGCCTTTGTACGTGTCAGACGCCGGCCCGATCTCGGCGCTGGACATGATGTACGGCCACCGCGGCGCCATGGCCGCAGGCAATTTGTTCATGGCGCACCGCTGCGGCTTTACCCTGCAGGTGCTGGCCGACACCCTGCAAGCCTGCGGCTTTCCCCGCACCGCTGGCATCGCCCGCCCCGCAGCGTTTGATTTGTGGGTGGTGGCCAGCAAAGCGGCGCTGAGTGATGCGGAGATACGGGCGCTGGCGGTGTTGCATTTGCCACGCAAGGGCTGAGGTAGTCCACTCTTTGACTTTGTTGATACCAATTTGGTAGCATAATAAGTCATGCGAGTTGTTGCGATATCTACCCTTCGTGCCTTCTGGGCAAAGCATCCGGATGCACAAACGCCTTTGCAAGCCTGGTACGCGTTGGCCAGCAGAGCGCAATGGAAGTCGCCATCCGACATCAAAGTTGCTTACAGAAACGCAAGCTTCACAGCCAACAACCGCGTTGTGTTCAACATCAAAGGGAATGACTACCGCTTGGTGGTGCTGGTGCGCTATGAGAAAGGTTTGTTGTTTGTGAGGTTCGTCGGCACCCACGCGCAGTACGACGAGATTGACGTATCCACTGTTTAAAGGAGCACTCCATGGACATCCGCACAATTCACAACAAAAAAGAGTACAAAGCCGCGCTGGATGAAATCGAGCAACTTTGGTCAGCGCCCGCCAAATCAGCTGAAGCCGACCGCTTGGATGTCCTCACTCTGCTGGTGGAGCATTACGAGAAAACTCACTTTCCAATGGCAGACCCTGATCCCATTGCCTTGATTGAACACGTCATGGAAAGTCGTGGCCTGACGCGCAAAGACCTTGAGCCCATGATTGGCCCCCGAGGTCGCGTGGCCGACATCTTGAATAAAACGCGCCCCTTGACGCTGGAGATGATTCGCCGCTTGGCCGCGCAACTTGATTTGCCTGCCGATGTGCTGGTCAAGCCCTATCCTTTGCGCGACGAGCTGTTGGCGGCTTGAGAGCTAAGCATTTTTTGTAAAGCACCGACATGACGGCCGAGTACGCCGATGTGGACACTGCAGCTTAAGTAATGCCTGAGGTCGCGCCTGCAGTCGCGCCCGGCCTGGAACATCGATCCATACACCCGAGATTTCGAGGCCGCCTTGCGCGGCATGTGGGTGGCGTTGTGCGAGGGTCAGGCCGAGGGCGAGGGGCTAGGCCCTAACCCCATCTGAGGCCCAGGCTCATCTGCACGAACAAGCCTTCGAGGACCACGGCTTCTTCCTGGCCACTTGCACAGCGGAGTTGTCGTCGCCGATCACCGCCACTTTTCTGGACAGTCCTGCGTAGGGACTCCCCACCGGCTCGGTTTGGCAACTGGGCTTAGCGGCTGAAAATTCTTTACCTTTACCTGCTGTCCCCCGCCCATATCATGGATGGTCTGGGCCGCTTGAGCTTTCTCTGGGCGGCTGACCTGGGTGATCTCTTTCATGGCTGGGGCCTGTCGCAGATGAATGTACACATGCTGTCCCCCTTGGACGCGGTGCAGTACCGCCACGTCATGCTCCATGCCTACGGGCATGCGGCCGATGCCATCTGCTTGCCACTGAGTGAGTCAGGATGACTTTGACAAAATCGTATCCCAAAGTCTACAATTTCTATGCGACTGATTTACACGACCCCATTGTTCGAGGAGTGGTTCGCTTCTCTGCGTGACAAGCAGGCCGCGCGCCGAATCCAAGTCCGTATTGATCGCGCTGAGGATGGAAATTTTGGCGATCACAAGTCCGTAGGGAATGGAGTTTGGGAAATGAGAATTCATCATGGACCAGGCTATCGGGTGTATTTCATGGAGCGAGGCTTGGAGCTTGTCATCCTGCTGGCTGGCGGTGACAAGGCCAGCCAGGGCAGGGACATTCAAATGGCGCAGGCCTTGGCGCGTCAACTCAAGGAGTAAGCGGTGGTAGCTCTCAAACTGAAAAAATGGGACAGTGCGCAGTACCTTAAGACTGAAGAGGACATGGCGCTTTACCTGGATGCCTGCTTGCAGGAGGCTGGCGATGACGCGGCCTTCATCGCCAAGGCGCTGGGCCACATTGCCCGAGCCAAGGGCATGTCGCAGGTTGCTCGTGAGGCGGGACTGGGCCGGGAGAGTCTGTACAAGGCTTTGTCGGGGGAGGGCAACCCCAGCCTGGCGACCATTCTCAAGGTGACGGCCGCCCTGGGCATCCAACTTCACGCGCAGCCCTCGCAAGCCAGATCTGCCCCATGATGGCGGCAGAAATGAAAAGCGGCCCCCGCAGGGGCCGCGTTAGCTCAGCCTGCGCGCAGGCTCAGTGAGCCAGGGCGCTTTCCCGTTCTTCTTTCTGGGCCACGGTTGGCAGCCGCATCAGGTGGTCAAAGGCCGCCAGCGCTGCCTTGGCGCCGTCGCCGGCGGCAATCACGATCTGCTTGAAGGGCACGGTGGTGCAGTCGCCGGCGGCGAACACGCCGCTCAGGTTGGTGTGGCCCTTGGCGTCGACTTCGACTTCCCCAAAGCGGCTGAGCGCTAGCGTGCCCTTGAGCCATTCGGTGTTGGGCACCAGGCCGATTTGCACGAACACGCCTTCGAGCGCCACGGTCTCCTCCTGACTGCTGGCGCGGTCGCGCAGCACCAGGCCATTGACTTTGCCGGCTGCGCCGGTGATCTCGGTGGTCTGGGTGTTCAGGCGGATGCTCACATTGGGCAGGCTTTTGAGCTTGGCCACCAGCACCGCGTCGGCTTTGAGCTGCTCGGCAAATTCCACCAGAGTGACGTGCTCGACGATGCCGGCCAGGTCGATGGCCGCTTCAACACCGGAGTTGCCGCCGCCGATCACCGCCACGCGTTTGCCCTTGAACAGCGGCCCGTCGCAGTGCGGGCAGTAGGCCACGCCCTTGTTCTTGTATTCCTGCTCGCCAGGCACGTTGATGTTGCGCCAGCGCGCGCCGGTGGAGATGATGACGCTGCGCGCCTTGAGCGTGCCGCCGTTTGCCATGCGCACCTGCACCAGGCCTCCGGGCTCGCTGGCGGGGATGAGTTGCACGGCGCGCTGCTGCGTCAGGGTCTCCACACCATAGTGCTTGACATGCGCTTGCAGAGCGGCCGAGAGCTTGGGGCCGTCGGTCTCCAGCACCGAGATGTAGTTCTCGATGCCCATGGTGTCATTGACCTGGCCGCCCAGGTTCTCGGCGGCGATGCCGGTGCGTATGCCCTTGCGAGCGGCGTAGACGGCGGCTGCAGCGCCTGCCGGGCCGCCGCCGACGATCAGCATGTCGTAGGGATCCTTGGCGTCCAACTTGGCGGCCTCGCGCGCGCCGGCGCCGGTGTCGAGCTTGGCGACGATTTCTTCCACGCTCATGCGGCCCGATCCAAACACCTGGCCGTTAAGGAAGACCATGGGCACGGCCATGATCTCGCGCGCCTCGACTTCCTTCTGGAAGGCGCCGCCTTCAATCACCACCGTCTGGACCTGGGGGTTGAAGATGGCCATCAGCGAGAGTGCCTGCACCACGTCCGGGCAGTTGTGGCAGGACAGGGACATGTAGACCTCGAACTTGAAGTCACCGTCGAGCGCGCGGATGCTGTCCAGCACCTCGGCCTCGACCTTGGGCGGGTGGCCGCCGGTCCACAGCAGGGCCAGCACCAGCGAGGTGAACTCATGGCCCAGGGGCAGGCCCGCAAAGCGCACGCCGCTGTCCTGGCCTTCGCGGGCGACCACAAAAGAGGGCTGGCGTGCGTCCTGGCCGTTCCAGGCGACCGACACCTTGTCGCTCAAGGACGCGATGGTCTGCAGCAACTCGCGCATCTCGGCCGCGGTAGCGCTGTCATCGAGCGAGGCGATCAGGCGGATGGGCTGGCGCAGCAGGCCGAGGTACTGTTGCAGCTGGGCTTTGAGGGTGTCGTCGAGCATGGCTATCTCCTGGGGGCAATTTGCTGAACACAGCGCACGCTTGTGGCATGCGCTGCATTCAACGCCCTGAAGGTTTCAGGGCATCCGGGACTGCGGCTTAGATCTTGCCGACGAGTTCCAGCGAGGGCGCAATGGTCTTGGCGCCTTCGTTCCATTTGGCCGGGCACACCTGGCCGGGGTTGGCGGCGGTGTACTGGGCGGCCTTGAGCTTGCGCAGCGTCTCTTTGACGTCGCGGGCGATTTCGTTGGAATGCACTTCCATGGTCTTGATCACGCCATCGGGGTTGATCACGAAGGTGCCGCGCAGGGCCAGACCTTCTTCAGGGATGTGCACGCCAAAAGCGTTGGTCAGGGCGTGGGTGGGGTCGCCGACCAGAGGGAACTTGGCCTTGCCCACGGCGGGCGAGGTCTCGTGCCAGACCTTGTGCGAGAAATGCGTGTCGGTGGTGACGATGTAGACCTCGGTGCCCAGTTTCTGGAACTCGGCGTAGTTGTCGGCCGCGTCCTCGACTTCGGTGGGGCAGTTGAAGGTAAAGGCCGCCGGCATGAAGATGAGCACCGACCATTTGCCCTTCAGGCTCTGCTCGGTGACTTCAATGAACTTGCCGTTGTGGAAGGCCTGGGTCTTGAAGGGCTGGACGGGGGTATTGATCAGGGACATGTGGATTGCGTGGGGTGAAGAGATGAATTCCTGAGCGGGTTTGCTTTCGGAATGGCGTGAATAATAGTTTTGATCAATTGGTTTATTCAATTGATTGTCTGTATCTATCTGATAGTCAAAATGTTGCGGTGCAGCAAAAAGGCTGTCCCTTGCCGTGCTTAGGGTGGGCTCAAAGGGGGTGGGTGTCACCAGTGGTACGGCTGGGCGGTGGCGGCCTCAGCCGTGCAGGTACATTCGACAGATGCCCCTAGAGTCCCCCATCTACCGAGACCCGCAGTACCAAAGGCTGTGGGCGGTGGGCAGTTTGGTGGGGCTGGTCCGCTGGATTGAGATTCTGGCTTACGCGGTCTTCACCTATGAGCACACCCAGTCGGCGATGTGGGTGGCCAGCCTGATGATGCTGCGCATGGTGCCCCTGGCCCTTTTTGGGCTGTCGCTGGGCGCGCTGGCATCGCGGGTCTCGCGCCCGCGCTTGCTGCTGCTCATGCATGGCGTGGTGTTCGCCACCGGCGTGGCTCTGTTGCTGCTGTCCCTTTTTGGCCAGGTTCAGGTCTTGCACCTGGTCCTCGCCAGCGGCTTGAGCGGCCTGCTCTGGGCCAGCGATATGCCGCTGCGCCGGGGCTTGATGGCCGATATCGCCGGCCCCAAGCGAGTGGCTCAGGCCATGTCGATCGATTCGGTCTCCTCCAGCGCCTGCAGGCTGGTCGGCCCGGCTCTGGGCGGTCTCTTGATGGCGCGCGGCGGCTTGCCCCTTGTCTTTGTATGTTCGGTACTGCTGTTTTTACCGGCCCTGTTGGCCTTGGCGAGTTTGAGCGAGCCGCGTAGCGCGCCCCAGGTCGGCGGGCTGTCTTTGCGTGCCTCGCTCGCCGGCGGCTGGCAGGCGGTGCGCGAGTCGCCGCGTTTGCGGGCGGTGCTGTGGCTGACCGTCATCTTTAACGTCTTCGCCTGGCCGGTGATGAGCATGGTGCCGGTGATAGGCCAGGAGCGTCTGCAGCTCGATCCCGAGGGGGTGGGCATGCTGGCCAGCCTGGACGGCGTCGGCGCTGTGCTGGGCTCGGTGCTGCTCAGTTTTGCTGCTGCCAGGCTACGCCACGGGCGGCTGTATCTGGGGGCCATTTTGAGTTTCTTGGTGCTGCAGATGTTGCTGGCCTGGAGCCCACAGCTGCTGCTGACAGCGGCCGCCTTGCTGGTTCTGGGGGCTGCGCAGACAGGTTTTGGGGTGATGCAGTCCACCTTGGTTTACACCTCAACGCAGGCGAGCCAGCGTGCTCAGGCCATGGGCGTCATGACCATGTGCATCGGCGCTTCGCCGCTGGGTTTTTTGCTGGTCGGGGCGCTGGCCGAGCGGCTGGGGGCGCCTTGGGCGATCTCGGTCTGCGCGGTGTCTGGGCTGCTGGCGGTGGGGCTGACCTGGCGCTTGTGCCGCACTTGCCTGCGCGAACCCAGCGCCCTGGCGGCACCAGTGCGCGGCTGAACCTGACCCTGCCTTTCAAGCCCTCGGCGGGGCGGCTGCCACCACCTGTTCAAGCTGCAGGTGCTGGGTCAGCCATTGCAGCAGCATGTGGATGCGCGGCACGTCCAGGCGTTTGAGCGGCACCAGGGCTTTGAGCCAGATATCGGGAAAGCGCAGGTCGGGCAGCAGCTCGACCAGTTCGCCGCTGGCGATCCGCGGGCCGGCCAGGTAGTCGGAGATCATGGCTATGCCCAGGCCCTGCACACAGGCCTGGCACAGGGCCACACCGTCGTTGGTCAGCAGCTTGGGCCGCACCTCCACGCCCAGCCGGCCCTGGGGCGACTCAAACTCCCAATAGGAGCCCGAGGTCATGAAGACCAGGCAGTCGTGCTCAACCAGATCGGCCACCCGGCTGGGCGCGCCCCGGCGCTTGAGGTAGGTCGGCGAGGCGCACAGGCGCCGGCGTATCGGCGCCAGCGGGAAGTCGCGCACCTGGCCGTAGAGCTCGGGCAGGGCGCCGATGGCGATGTCAAAGCCTTCTTCCAGTGGGTTGACGGTGCGGTCGGCCAGCACCACGTCCATGCTCACCCGCGGCTGCTCGAGCATGAAGCGCTGCATCAGCTCGCTCAGGTGCAGCGTGCCCAGGGTGGTGGGGATCTTGACCCGGATATGGCCCTCCAGCGCGCCGCTGGCCTGGGCCATGCCGGCCATCATCTCCTGCATTTGCCGCACCAGGGTGCGCACCTGCGGCAGATAGCGCTCGCCCACATCGGTCAGGCTGAGCTTGCGGGTGCTGCGCACAAACAGCGGCGCCTTGATCCGCCATTCGAGCTGGGCAATCCGCTTGGTGATGACCGAGGGCGCCAGTTGCTGGCGGCGCGCCACCTCGGAGAAGCTGCCGGCATCGGCTACTGCGATGAAGGCTTCCAGGTTGGCCAGGGTGTCCATGGATTATTGTTCGCGATTTCGCAAAAGTGAGTGCACAAAACGTTTATTGTGAGGGTTTTTGCAAATAAATATGATCCGGAGCTTCCTTCATTCAACAGCAGGTCTAACCATGTCCGACAAGCCTTATCTGCGCATCGCTACCGAAGAGGCCTTCGCGCCGCCCGAGATGATCCGCATCTATGAAAAGATCCTGGCCGGCAGCGATGTCGATCCCGGCTTCAAGGGGCTGATGGGCTTTTACATGAGCAGCCCGAGCGAGCGGGCGCAGCACATCATGCGTTGCCTGCAGGACCTCGATCAAATTCGCATCGCCCATATGGACGAGGCCGGCATCGACCACCAGGTGCTGGCTATGACCGCGCCGGGCGTGCAGATCATGGACAAGGCCACCGCCGTGTCTTTTGCCCGCGTGGCCAACGACCAGCTGGCCGATGCGGTACGCCGTCACCCCACGCGCTTTACCGGCATGATTTCGGTGCCGGTGCAGGATCCGCAGGAAGCGGCCAAGGAAATCGAGCGCGGGGTGACGAAGCTGGGCATGCATTCGGTGGTGATCAACTCGCACACCCATGGCGAGTATTTGTCCGACCCCAAGTTCTGGGACATCTTTGCCGCTGCCGAGCAGCATGGCACGCCGATCTACCTGCACCCCAACTCGCTGCCGCGCAATATGCTCGAGCCCTTCCAGGAATGCGGGCTCGACGGCGCGATTTACGGCTTTGGGGTAGAGACCGGCCTGCATGCGCTGCGCATCATCACCGCCGGCGTGTTTGACCGCTTTCCCAAGCTGCAGATGATCATTGGCCACATGGGCGAGGCGCTGCCGTTTTGGTCCTACCGGCTCGACTACATGCACCAGGCCACGGTGCGCTCCAAGCGCTATGAGAGCATTAAGCCGCTCCAGAAAAAGCCCAGCGACTACCTGCGCGAGAATTTCTACATCACCAACAGCGGTGTGGCTTGGGAGCCGGCCATCAAGTTCACCCAGGCGCTGGTGGGGGCTGACCGGGTGCTCTACGCCATGGATTATCCTTACCAGTATGCTGTCGATGAAGTTCAGCTGCTCGACCGCATGGACATGAGCGCGGACGACAAGAAGAAGTTCTTCCAGACCAATGCCCAGAAGGTTTTTGGCATCGGCCCACTTTAAACGATTGATTCAGGAGATATGAGTATGAAATTGCATTTACGAAGCCTGCTCGCACTGGCCGCCTCGGCCATCGCCCTGAGCGCCCAGGCGCAGGCCTGGCCCACCCAGAGCGTGCGCATCATCGTGCCGTTTACCGCCGGCACCGGCATGGACACCATCGCCCGCGCAGTGGGCCCGCGCCTGAGCGAGCGGCTGGGGCAGCCGGTGGTCATCGTCAACCAGCCCGGTGCCAGCGGCAACATTGGCGCCGATGCGGTGGCCAAGGCGACCGACGGGCACACCCTGCTGATGGGCGCCAACACCATGCTGATGGCCTCGCAGATGTACAAGAACGTGTCCTTCAACCCGATCAAGGACTTCGCGCCGATTTCCATGGCCGCCTACGGCACCTTGATGTTGGTCGCCCACCCCAAGACCGGCATCAAGACCATGGCCGAGTTGATCGCTCAGGCCAAGGCCCGCCCTGGCAATATTTCTTTCGGCTCGCCCGGTGTGGGCACGCCCCACCATATGGCGATGGAGCTGTTCAAGGTACAGACCAGCTTGTTCATGCTGCACGTGCCCTACCGCGGCACGGCCGGTTACACCCAGGACTTGTTGTCGGGCGAGCTCAATGTGGGCTTTTTGCCGGTGCACATCGCCCAGGCTTTCGTGCGTGACGGCAAGCTCAATGCGCTGGCCGTGGGTAGCGCAAAGCGCCATCCGGTTGCCCCTGGCGTGGCCACCTTTGAGGAGCAGGGCATCAAAGGCGTCGAGGTGGACCTCTGGTACGCCTTCTTCGCGCCGGCGCGTACCCCGGCCAGCGTGGTGAGCAAGCTCAACACCGATATTGCTGGCATCGTGCGCAGCAACGAGGTCAAAGACCTGCTCGGCCGCGCTGGCATGGACGCCACCGCATCGACCGCCGACGAGCTGGCCCTGATCACCCAGAAGGACTACCCGCGCTGGGGCGCGGTGATCAAGCGCAACGGCATTGCGGCCGATTGAGGTGGATGGAATATGACTGAACAAGGCATCGTCGTCGTTGGCGGCGGCATCGCCGGTCTGGCTTTTGCGCTTTCGCTGCATCAGCGGGGCATCGCCTGCGATGTCTATGAGAGCGTGCCGCAGGTCAAGGAGCTGGGCGTGGGCATCACGCTGCTGCCCCATGGTATGCGCGAGCTCTCCGCGCTGGGCGTGCAGCCGCAGCTGGAGGCTGTGGGCATTGAGAACCTGGAAAGCGTGTTCTTCAACCGCTTTGGTCAGTTCATCTACAGCGAGCCGCGCGGCCGCCATGCAGGCTACCCTTTGCCCGAGATCGGTATAAGCCGGGGCAAGCTGCACCGCATCTTGTTTGAAGCGGCGGTGCAGCGCTTGGGCGCCGACCGCATTCACACCGACCATCGCTGCGCTGGCTTGACGCAAGACGAGACGGGCGTGACGGCGCACTTTATCGACAGCAGCGGCGCGCAGCTCCCTGGCGTGCGGGCGGGCATTGTGGTGGCCTGCGACGGCATCCATTCGGCGGTGCGCAAGCAGTTCTACCCGCAGGAGAAAGTCGCTTTTGGCGGCATCAATACCTGGCGCGGCGTGACCCGCCACAAGCCCATCTTGACGGGCAAGAGCTATATGCGGGTGGGCTCGATCCGCACCGGCAAGATGGTGATCTACCCGATTGCCGACAACGTCGACGGCCAGGGCCATCAGCTGATCAACTGGGTGGCCGAGATCGAAGGCAGCACCGAGGTCATGAACGACTGGAACCGCGGCGGCCGGGCCGACGACTTCATCTCGATCTTCAAGGACTGGACATTTGACTGGCTCGATGTGCCGGCCATGATCCGCAATGCCGACCAGATTTTGGAGTACCCGATGGTCGACAAGGACCCGATACCCCAGTGGACCTTCGGGCGGGTCACGCTCATGGGCGATGCGGCCCATCCGATGTACCCGCGCGGCTCCAATGGCTCGGCCCAGGCGCTGATTGACGCCCGAACTCTGGCCACCGAACTGGCCGGCCAGAGCGACCCGCTGGCTGCCTTGGCGGCCTACGAAGCCCAGCGGCGCGAGGCCACCGCCAAAGTGGTGCTGACCAACCGCAGCCAGCCGCCCGATGTGATCAACATCCGGGTGGAAGAGCTCAGCGGCGACAAGCCTTTCAGGCACATTGATGACCTGATCAGCCAAGACGAGCTGCGCCAACTCTCAGACAACTACAAAAAGATCGCCGGTTTTTCGCTGGAGGCGGTCAAGACCTGAGGGCCCTTCGAGCGCTGAATCGCGCCGAGGGCGGCGCTCCCACAAAAGATCCAGCAAGTCCGTCGGTCGGGATGTGGGGGGCTTTCCCGCCCACAAAGCCCAACAGCTCGTCGATAGTGGTGTGGGAGCCGCGCCCTCGCGGCGAAGGGGCGGTAGATCGAAAGCCGCATCGGGCCGAGGGCGGCCCTCCTACAAAAAGATCCAGCAAGTCCGTCGGTCCGGGTGTGGGGGTCTTTCTCCCATAAAGTCGGCGAGGCGGTAGGCAGTAGTGTGGGAGCCGCGCCCCGCGGCGATGAGGCCTTTGAATCCCAATCACTGGTCGATGAGTGGTGTGGGAGCCGCGCCCTCGCGGCGATGGGGCGGTAGATCGAAAGCCGCATCGGGCCGAGGGCGGCCCTCCTACAAGGTTCAGCAGGCTGGGCCGAGGGCGGCCCTCCTACAAGGTTCAGCAGGCCGGGTCTAGGGCGACCCTCCCACAAAATACAGCAAGGACGGCCAAGGCCCGCTCAGTTCAGATAGCGCGGCTTGTCCTTGGGCGCTTGCTCGGGCTCTTCTTGGCCGAGCTGGGTGGCCGTATGGGGCGGTAGCAGCTGCAAATTGGGCACTTGCAGCCAGTCGGAAGTCTTCAGGGCCTGGTGCAGCAAGCGCAAGAGGCCCTGGGTCAGGCTGGCGTCCATCACCAACTGCATATCGCGCTTGCGCTGTGCCAGGCGCTCGAGCAAAGCCATATGCAGCTTGCCGTCGGCCTGGGGCGTCAGGTTGAGCTCGGTCACCAGCAGGGGCTCTTCGCCCAGCGGTAGGACGGCGGGCTGGTCTTTGTAGGGGGTTTGAAAGTCGCCCTGGTAGGCCGCCGCCTCTTTCTGAAAATTCTGGAGGATTTGCTGCCGTTGCTCAGGCAGCGGGGCGCTCGGGTCGGGCGGTGGCAGTTGGGATTGCAGCTGGTTTTGCGAGCTCTTGTCGAGCACCGGCAGCAGCTGCAGGGTCAGACGGCGGGTCAGCCAGATGCGAAACTCTTCGCCACCTTGGCTGTTGATGCGCAGCAGCAGCCTGTCCTGCTCCCCGGCATAGCTGACATTGACCTGGTGAATGTTCATGCGATGATTTTAGGGAGCTTTCGGGCGTCGCCCAAGCCGGGTCAGCCAGCCTTGAAAAGACAGCGGATCGCCCTCAGTTGCCTGATCAAGCCAGCCAGGAGCCACCATGCGCCAAGACAAACTGACCACCAAATTCCAGCAAGCTTTGGGCGATGCCCAGTCCA
>JBILDR010000244.1:0-4853 GCA_044352515.1 Polaromonas sp. | reverse complement strand
AGCCTGGTGACGGCACACATGCTGACCATCGACAACCAGAGCAGCAGCGGCGGCCACGCGCCCATGGGCGAGCCGCTGCGCACCACGGTGACTGAGAACAGGCATGCACTGGTGCGCGCCTTCCTCATCAAATACTACGGCGAGGGCGGGCAAGACTCCAGCTGCGCAGAGCCGCTACACACCATCCCCACCAAAGACCGCATGGGCCTGGTGCTGGTGCATGGCCAGCTATATGCCATTGAGGACATAGGCCTGCGCATGCTCAGCCCGAGGGAGCTCTTTGCTGCGCAAGGATTCCCACAGAGCTACGCCATTGAGCGCGGCGCAGACGGCCGCCCACTGAGCAAGAGCGCTCAGGTGCGCATGTGCGGCAACAGTGTTTGCCCGCCACTGGCGCAGGCGTTGGTGCGGGCCAATTACGCCGATCCCCTAATGCTCAGAGAGGCCGCATGAGCAATTACCGCACATACAAGAACAGCACGCCTGCGCGCATGCTGGAGTTCTTTGCGCGCAACCCCGACGAGGAGCTGACCACCGCTGACGTGGCCGTGAAATTTGATGTGTCGCCGCGCTCGGTGACATCGACGCTGCGCGATGCAGTTGGCGAGGGGTTGATTACCCGCGAGCGAGTCAAGGGCACATCGGTTTACCGCGCCGGGCCGGCGCTGCAAAGAAACCGCCATGGATGAGATTGACCTGGCGCAAGAGCGCGAACAGATTGCCAGAGCCGATGCCCTGGCCCACTCTGCGCGGGCCATAGAGCCCGGTGAGCAGGGCGAATGTGAGTACTGCGGGTATGTGTACCCGCGCATCCTGCGCGGAGCGTGCGCCCGCTGCCGCGATGCCTACAGGCTTGACGGGCGCAAAGCTGAAGGGAACGAGCGATGAGCGACGACGAAAAGTGTGGCTGGGGCTTTGCCTGCCACCGCAAGCCCGGCTGCCGGGACTTTGCTTGCCCGGGGCATCCGGTTAATCAAGGCCCTGACCGGGCCGAGTTTCTCGCGGCTTACCCGGACCCAGAGGCCGATGAGGCCGACCAGGCCGACCAGGCCGAGGGGCAAGAGCCCAGCCGCCTGCTGGACCACTGCGCCACGGCGGCCCTGGTGCTGGTGGTGGCCGCGATTGTGGCTGGATCTGTGTTGCCGGCAATCACAGGGGCGCTGCAATGAAGGCGGCCGGCATGATCTTCCTGAGCCGGGCTAAGCCTGGCTGGAGCGAGTCGGCCAACGGTGAGCGCGTGCTGGTGCTGCGCGCAGTCGACCGGCTCAACAGCGCGCAGGCCGAGGCCTGGACGCTCTTTTGGGCCGGCCCTGCGGCCAATGAGTTCATGGCCGAGCACGGCGCAAAGCTGACCCCGGGCCGCGCCCTGTGGGCAGAGGTGGAGCGTATCCGCACACACCGATGCGGAGCGTTTGTGGAGCTGCAGGCGCGGGTGATGAGCCTGGGGCTGGTGCAGGTGGAAGCGATGGAGACGGAAGGCGGTGCGGTATGAGCGCCCAACAATCACTGTTCGACGCATCCAACCTGGCGCAGGTGGTGATGCCGTCAGCGCCAAAGCTGATCCCGCACACGGCCTGGCCATACCCGGGCATGACGCCTGTGGCCAGTGCGCAGGCGGCTATGGCATCCACGGAGGACTATCACGAGATGCTGGCAGCGGTTATCACGGCGCGAGCCGGCGAAAACTTGCCAACTCGTCATGTGCTGGCTCTAGTGCCCCAAGACTGGCGCGAACTGTGCGGCAAGTATGCGCATGGGTCTATCGCAAGCTGGGTTGCCAAGAAACACGGGATCGAATCGACTTACGTCTCTCACGATGGGGGCGGGTTCCATTTTGCATACAAAGCGAAAGGCGGTGCGGTATGAAAGAAGGACCAATACAGGACGAGTGGGAATTGCGGGGCGAGCTGGCCCGGCTTAAATGCTGGCACCGACTGACCGGGGAAGAGGAAGATGATTTGCTGCGGTTTGCAGCAGCGAGGCCGGCGAGCGCAGCACCTGTGCAGGAGCCGGTGGCGTGGGTCAATCGCGGTGAAAACATAATAGAGCGAGTTGCTGGATGGGATGGCTATGGTGCTCTCTACACCGCCCCACCCGCACAGCCGGCACAGCAGGAGCCGGTGTCGTGTGAATGCCACCGCTGCATCGCGGAGCAGGACTTGCGCATCAACGGCCTGCCGCTGAGCATGGGCAAGATGATCCTATGCCCAACCTGCGGCAATAAGCGATGCCCAAAGGCCAGCGATCACCGGCTGGACTGCACGGGCAGCAACGAGCCCAACCAGCCAGCAGCACAACCAGCACCTGTGCAGGAGCCGGTGGCGTGGCCTTGTGAAATCGAGGAAGCAGATTTTGGGCAGAACACCGTCACCGTGAAGATGCTGACGCCCAACTACGCCGTAAGGGCCGGCAAGCACTGGCTATCCACAACCCTACCCGCACAGCCAGCACCTGTGCAGCAAGAGCAGGAGCCGGTGGCGTGGGTTGAGCAAAGTGCAATCGACTGGCTTTCCAGCGACAAGCGAGGCCCAACTGCATACGTCAAAACCGCGCTCTCTAAGCGTAAAGATAGTATGGCAACTACTCCCGTTTACACCACCCCACCCGCAGCAGCACCTGTACAGGAGCCGGTGGCGTGGGCAGAGGAAATCATTGCCGACTTACACGCGCTGTACGACAGCGAAATGATTACAGAGAACGATTCCGGCGATGCGCTTATCCGGTTAGATGCCGCCATCTGTGCGGTGGAAGAGGCTGAGAAACGTCACACCACCCAACCCGCAGCAGATGACTTGATTGCTACCTACGAAAAGGGCTTCAACGATTGCGCAGCACAGCGCCAGCCGCTGACGCATGAGCAAGAAATTGCATTGCGAGAGGGACATTGGATTGCGCACGAAGATGAATACTTCAAAGCACGACCAACCTATGACTTCACTACCTGTAGAAGAACATTTGAGGCTGGATTCAAACGCGGATGGAAAGCCTCCCTCGGCATCACGAATGGTGGTGACAAATGACCCCCATGCCTTGCCCATTTTGTGCAGCCAAACTGACGCACAAGATAAATCGCGGGCTTGGCCTACACCTGGTCGACAACACCTGGGATCATCCATCGGGCGGGTCATGCCCGCTGGCAAATGTTGCCCTGGGCGATCCCCTGTTTATTTACGATCACCCATCCGCGATTGCTGCGTGGAACACCCGCGCCGCCATCGCTGCGACCAAGGAGAAATCATGATCGACCAATCAACCGCATTACTCATCTTGCTGGCGGCCCTGCAAGTCGCTGACGGGCTCTCGACCATCAAGGTCATTGAGCTTGGAGGCCGCGAGCTCAATCCGATCGTGCGTTGGCTGATTGAAGTATTCGACTTGGTGCCCGCGCTGGTCATCAAAGGCGTGCTGGTCATGCTCGCCGCATGGCATCTGACCACGACCATGCTGCTTGTGATGATCCTTTTTTACTTCGGGGTGATCGGCTGGAACTCCTGGGTCGCGCACAAACTTGAGGGCAAGTGATGCGCAGCACCTACACCAATTTGCACGCACTGCTGGCCAGCCCGGCTGAGCCCACGCCACTGGCGCAGCGCCTGCACCAGCTGACCCGCATGCACCAGGGCCTGCATGCACTGACGCACGATGAGCGGCCGAGCACGGACGACTGGCGGGTTTGCAGCGATGCAGTCAACCTGCTTGAGACTCTGGTGAGCATGGGCGAGCTGGAAGACGGCAGCGGCCTGCTGGCTGATGCTGTGGCAGCACTGGCCAAGGCCGGCCAGCGCCACATGGCCGGCGGCCCACTGCGCCTGGACGCGCAAGGCCTACAGGCCGTCAAGGCAGTGCTGGAGGACTATGCCGGCGCCCTGGAGGCGCTGAGCCACCGAACCATGATAGTTGCCCACCGGGCCACGGAAAAACGCATCAGCGCCCTCCTGCGCGGCCAGGCGAGGCCGAGCGATGTGGTGCTGGTCAAGATTTAAGGGGTATGACATGCAAACAACAAACCTCGATCTGGTTGACACCGGAGAAATTGCCCGCATGCTGGGAGTGACGCGGGCGCACGTCACCAATCGCTTGAGCAAGCGCCCCGACTGGCCCAAGCCCGCCGTGGACTTGAGCCAGCGGCTGCGGCGGTGGAGGCGGGAGGATGTTTTAAGACTGGTGGTTGGCAGATGATGCCGGCCGTCTTAGACCCCTGCTGCGGCAGCCGCATGATGTGGTTTGAACGAGCGGGCCAGGATGTTCTGTTCGGCGACCGCCGCGCCGAAACTATCACCGTCACCGACCGCAGCCACGGTGACGCCAATGGCACTCGCACCATCAAGATCGAGCCCGACACGTTGCTCGATTTCCGCGCCATGCCGTTCGCTGACTGCTCTTTCAAGCTGGTGGCCTTTGACCCGCCGCACCTGGTGCGGGCCGGCCCGCGCTCATGGCTGGCAGCCAAGTACGGCAAGCTCAGTGATGACTGGCGCGAGGATCTGCGCCAGGGCTTTTCGGAGTGCTTTCGAGTCCTGGAGCCCGAGGGAGTGCTGGTGTTCAAGTGGAACGAAACCCAGGTCAAGCTGCGCGAGGTGCTGGCGCTGACGCCACATCAGCCGCTGTTCGGCAACACCAGCGGAAAGAGGGCGGGGACGCATTGGCTGGTGTTTATGCGGCCGGTCAAATCCCCGCAGCCACATCAGCTGCCGATTCCCTGTAGTAAGACTTCAGCAACTGATTGAGGTCCCGATGCCCGCTGATCCGCGAGAGCCGCAGCACATCCATGCGCCGTGAAAGCCGGGTCAGCGCCGCCGCCCGGCTGTCGTGAAAGTGCAGATCGGCGATCAGCAGACGGTCGCGCACCTTGC
>JBILDR010000243.1:0-4864 GCA_044352515.1 Polaromonas sp. | reverse complement strand
GGGGCTGGACTTGTGGCACCTGCGCCCTCACAACGGTGGGGCTCGATCAGGCACTGAACCTGTCTGAAGGCCGCATCGCGCCGGGGCGGCGCTCCCACATCGGAATCAAACGCTATCGCCCCTGAGGGAGTGTCACCTGCGCCCTCGCAGCGATGGGGCTGGACTTGTAGGAGCTGCGCCCTCGCAGCGATGGGGCTCGATCAGGCGCTGAAGCTGTTTAAAGGCCGCATCGCGCCGGGGCGGCGCTCCCACATCGGAATCAAACGCTATCGCCCCTGAGGGAGTGTCACCTGCGCCCTCACAACGGTGGGGCTGGACTTGTAGGAGCTGCGCCCTCGCAGCGATGGGGCTGGACTTGTAGGAGCTGCGCCCTCGCAGCGATGGGGCCCGATCAGCGGACTCAGGCCGACTTCTGAACCACGCCCTTGAGCGCGTCCGTGACTTCCTTGTAGAGGGTACTGACCACCTGGATCATCATCGACCACTGCTGCACCTGCTGCTGCAAATCGAGCATGTCGACCGTCGAGGGAGAATCCTTGGACTGCACCGTCTGTATCGCAGTGCGCAGGGTGCTCTCGCGGGTGGTCAGGGCCTGCAGACCCACCTGGTTGATGAAATCACCGGAAATCGAGGTGGAAGTAACAGTCATGCAAAGCTCCTCAGGAGGGGACCGGCCGGTTGGCCATGGGATGGTCGGGAATGTTCTTAAATGTTACAGGCAAACGGGACAAAATGTCACGTCCGGCTTTTACCGAAGCCAGAGCTGCCTGCAACTGCTCATAAGTGCTGGCCTGGGCACCCTGGTGAATCTGCAGCGTGAGCTCAGACTGCAGCGCCTCCAGGCGCTGACTCATCTGCCGCATCAACTCAGGGCCATCCGGCCCGCGCAACTGCTGCACCAGATCAAGCTCATCGTGCTCAGGCTCGGCACTGACTGATGAGGACTGAAAAAGACTGCTCAAAGGGTTCATCAGCGCGGCTTTCTCAAGACATTACCCTGCCCGTCCTCGAACACCATCGTCGTGTCGTCAATCGCTTGCAAAACCAAGCCGGCCACACGACCGCCCGGCAACCATTTGCGGCCATCGGTCAGCAATAGGAAAGGACGAGGGCCACCCACCACTGCAGCAATCGCAGGCAGCGGCGGAAACACTGGCGCTGGCGGCGCTGCCACCACGGGCACCGGCTCCGGTGGTGGAGCTGGAGGGGGCGGTGGCGGGGGTGGTGGTGGCGGCGGGGGTGGAGGTGGCGGAGCGGCCGCCAGACGCAAGGCCTGCTGGCTGTCCTTCCACTGGCGCATGGTCTCCGGGGTACTGGCCTCGCGGTGATCGACCGCCACCGCCTCTGGCAACTCACTGTCCACCAATTGGCGGGCCAGCACCCAGTCGACCTCCTTCTTACGCGCCAGCAGCACCACCAGGCCCAGAGGCTCGGGCGAAATCTCTATGCCTTCAGGCAAATTGGGCTGCAAGGCCTTGGCGCGCCCCTCAAACTCGGCCTGGGTGATGACCATGGGAGAAAAGCGCCGGGTCAGCTTGCCCATGGCCTGCAGCAATTCATCCAGCTGCTCGTTATCGCGCACCACGCCACGCAGCATCAGGCGGCCATCGTCGCGCAGGCGCGCGCTCACCTGGGACCCAAGGCCCAGGGCTTCCAGGGCGGCTGACACCTGCGCCATTTTGGGCGGCGCTGGCAGTGCCTGTGCCTGCGCCAAGGGCGCTTCCTCGCCCGCCGGCACAGATCGCCAGATCAGCGCCGCCAGCACACCCAGTATGGCCACGATACCGGTGCCGGCAATCGCCGCCATCCGGCCTGCACTGACCCGCGATGCCTTTGCAGGCCCTGGGCTTGGACTCAGGCCGCCGGCGGCATCAGGCTCTCGGGCAGCTTCGGCCTCGGTGGGGCCATCGGCCTGGGCTTGCTCCCCGGCTGAGGGGGAAGGCGCGGCCGCGGGTGCGGGCGCCGGAGCCGGCGGCGCAGCCCGCAGCTGAGAATGATCAAACACAAGTTGCGAGGGGGCGATGGCCTCCGGCCAGGGCTGCCTGGCAGCGGCCAGCGACAGCAGCAAGGGCCCCCAACGCCATGCCGCTCCAGGCGGCAGCAATTGCTCAAAGCCCTCCTCCTGCCAGTACCAGCCCTCAGGCTTGGCCTGCAGCCGGGCCCGTCCCGGCGCGTCGCGCAGCACCACATCGCCGTCGCCCGCCAACACCAGCTCCTGGCCCTCGAGCGCCACCACGGCGCCCTCGTGCAAACCCGAGAGCACGCGCAGCTGCAGCGCCTGCGAGGTAGCGACTTCGTCCGTCATCGCTTACAGGTCCACCCGTGCCAGCGGCTGAATATTGACCTCGGGCACCAGCTCCTGGTAGGAGATCACCTGCAGCTCGTAGAGGTCTTGCTCGATCAGCTTGCGCAGATAGCGGCGGATGTCCATGGACGAGAGCAGCACCGGCAGCGGCCCGGAGGCGGGCAGCTTGCCCACCACTTTCTTGATGTTTTCCACCAGCTTCTTGCTGATGGCAGGATCGAGGGCCAGATAGCTGCCGGCCGAGGTCTGGCGGATGGCAGCGCGCACCGTCTCTTCCACCTTGGGGGCTAGCAAATAGGCCGGCAGCATATTGCGGCCCGCCGAGTACTTAAAGCTGATGTGCCGCTTGAGTGAGCCGCGCACGTATTCGGTCAGCAGCACCGAATCCTTTTCCTTTTGGCCCCACTCCACCAGCGCCTCCAAAATGGCTCGCAGGTTGCGGATGGAAATATCTTCCGAGACCAAGCGCTGCAAGATCTCGCCGATCTTTTGCGTGGGCATGACGCGCATCGCTTCCTTGACCAGATCCGGGAAACGCGCCTCCATGGCCGTCATCAGGAACTTGGTTTCCTGGATACCAATGAAGTCGGGCGAGTATTTGCGCAGCACCGAGGCCAGGTGGTAGGTCAGCACCTGGCTGACATCCATGGCCGACAGGCCCGCAGCGCGCATAGGCTCGGCCATGGTCGCGGGCAGCCAGATCGACTCGCCCATGCCCGGCAAGAAGGCCTGGCTCTTGTCAAACTGCGCGCCCAGGGCGCTCAAAGTCTGCTCGGGCTCACGGGTGAGCAGCCAGCCCGGGCGCAACTGGCCGCGCGCCACCGGAACCTCGGCCAGCAAAATGTTGTAGGTACCCTCTTCCATGCGATCGGAAAAGCGCAGGAAGATGCCCGGAAACGGCACACCCATTTCGTAATACAGCGAACGGCGGATCTTGATCAGCTCGTCGTTGAGCTGCTGCGCATCGAGCGAGGTCCGGATGTTTTGCGCCACATCCAGAATCAGCGGCACCGTGGGGACAAACTCGTCGGTGCCGTCGTTTTTCTTGACCGGCGCAGGCCCGGTGCTCGCTTGCAGGGCCGGCACCTCGGTGATCTCGCCGGTGGTCTCATCGACCTGCTTGCGCGGCCGCAGCAAGAAGCCCAGCCCGAACAAAACCACCGCCAGCACAATGAACACCGCAATCGGCATGCCCGGAATCAGGCCCATACCCAAAGCAATCGCACCGCCAATCATCAGCGCCTTGGGCTGGGCCAGGATCTGCGCGCCGATGTCCTTGCCCACATTGGACGGACCACCGTCATCGGAATTGACCCGGGTGACGATGATGCCCGCGCAGATGGCGATGAACAGCGCCGGGATCTGCGCGATCAGGCCGTCGCCGATGGACAAGATCGAGTAAGTCTGGATGGCCTTGTTGGCGTCCATGCCCTTTTGCAGCATGCCGATCAGCATGCCGCCAAGCAGGTTGACGAAAACGATGATGATGCCGGCGATCGCATCGCCCTTGACGAACTTCATCGCGCCGTCCATGGCGCCATAGAGCTGGCTCTCTTTTTCGACGATGCCTCGGCGGCGCTTGGCTTCGGCCATGTCTATGGTGCCTGCGCGCATGTCGCCGTCAATCGACATCTGCTTGCCCGGCATGGCATCGAGCGAAAAGCGCGCCGCCACCTCGGCCACCCGCTCGGCGCCCTTGGTGATGACCACAAACTGCACGATGGTCAGGATCAGGAACACCACCAGGCCGACCACCAGATTGCCGCCCACCACAAAGTTGCCAAAGGTGGTGATGATGGCGCCGGCATCACCCTGCAGCAAAATCAAGCGGGTGGTGGCAATCGAGATGCCCAGACGGAACAAGGTGGTCACCAGCAGCACTGAGGGGAAGGACGAAAACGCCAGCGGGCTGGGCAGGTACATCGCCACCATCAGCAGCACCGCCGAGATGGTCATATTGATGCCGATCAGGATGTCCACCACGATCACCGGCAGCGGCAGGATCATCATGAATATGATGCCCACCAAAATGACCGCCAGCACCAGGTCATTGCGGCTGGAGGCCAAAATGGCAAAGCGCTGCAGGGAGGCAAGGATGGGGTTCATGAACGGGCAATCCTGGCTGTAGCGGTTGAGGCAAGCGCGGGCGGCTTGCCGGTCTTGAGCTGCACGCAGGTGCGCATGGCAGCGCGCGCCTCGGCATGGCGGCCCAGGTCGGTCAGAACCCGGGCGCGCAAGGAATAAAACGGCGCATCCACCGCGCCTTGCAGGGCCAGTTGGTCCAGCGCGGCCAGCGCCTTTTCATGTTGGTCGGCCCGCGAGCAAGCCAGCGCCAGCCCACGCAGATGGCGCACCACCTTGGGCTCGAGCGCCCGCAAGCTGGCATAAATCACCAAGGCGCGTTCGGCATAGCCCTGCAGCAGATACAGATAAGCCAGTTGCGACAGCACCTGGGTCTCGCGGGAGGAAATCGCCATGCCCTGCCCCGACCTCAGCCTTTGAACACCGCGTTGACGTAGTAATGCACCAAGTCCAGATTGGCACGCACCTCCGACAGCA
>JBILDR010000242.1:0-4866 GCA_044352515.1 Polaromonas sp. | reverse complement strand
CCCCCTTTGCGGTCGCCGGTCTGCTGCTGGCTTGCGGCGCTGCGACCCTCTTTTCCCCCCTTTGTCCCAGACCCATGGTTCATTCAGACCCCTCCCCGGAATCTCAGCCCCGCGCCAAGGCGGTCGATTTGAAGGCGCTGGACGCCCTGACCGGCGGCGCCTTCACCGCTCCCACCGCCGGCGAGCGGGCCTCGCGCATTCGTAACTGGCTGGCCGGCGAGCCCACGCATGAGCAACTGGCCGAGGTGTTCAGGGAGCTGTCGCAGCGCGACAAGGGCGCGGCCCGGCCGCTGCGTGAAAAGCTGGACGAGTTGCGCCGAGCGCGCGGTCAGGAGACCCTGGCCGCCGATTGGGCGGCCCGTGGCCAGGCCCTGCTCGATGCAGCCCGGCTGAATCTGGCCGATGCCCTGGCCTGGCAGCGTGATGCAGCCAAGGCCGGTGCGCCGCTGTCGCGCGAGCCCTTGGCCGGCCTGAAGGTTCTGCTCAGCGAGCGGGTCAAGACCATCGAGGATCTACAGCACCGGGCTCAGGTGCAACGCGAGGCGGCTGTACTGATCGTGCAGCGTACCGAGGTGCTCTCGACCAAGCCCTGGCGCGATGCCCAGGCCCTGTGGCCGAGCTTGCGTGAGGATGTGGCGCATTGGCGTGGTCAGGCCGACGGCCTGATTGCCGATCCGGTCTGGCCCAGCGTTGATGCGCGCTTTCCGCAGCAAATTGAACTCGCCCGCCAGCAGTTGTTGGCGGTCTGGGATGCGTTTGAGGCCGCCCTGGCCCAGGCGGTAGCCGCTGCCGATGATGCGCAAGCGCCCTTGCCGGCGGTGCCGGTTTGGGCCGACGAGCTGCGCGCCTTGCGCGATCTCGCCAGCGGGACCAAGCCCGAGCGGCCTGCCAAGCCCAAAGTCGATCCGGCGGTGCTGGCGCAGCAACGCGCTGCCGCCACCGCTGCGGTGAGTCAGGCGCTGGAGGCGCTCAAGGCCGAACTGGCCCAGGGCCACGGCAAGGCAGCGCCGAAGGCGGCCGCCGAGTTGCGCCAGGCGCTCAAGGACCATGTCCGGCATATTGACGCCGCGCTGGAGGCTGATGCCCATGCCACACTTACTTCGGCCGGCGAGCTCGAAGGCTGGCAGCGCTGGCGCGCCGATCAGATCCGCGAGGAACTGCTGGCCAAGGCGCAGGCCCTGGTCGAGCAGCCCCTGGGCGGACGCAAGCAGCAGGAGGCCCTGCGTCAGCTGCGCGAGCAATGGAAGACGGGCGACCAAGGCGGCGTGCCCAACCACGGTCTGTGGAAGAAGTTCGACGAGGCCTGCAACCAGGCCTACAAAGTGGTCGAAGCCTGGCTGGAGAAAACCCGCGAACAGCAAGAGGCCATCCTGGCCCAGCGCCGCGCTTTGATGGATGAGTTGCGCGTCTGGACCGAGGCCCATCAGGGCAACCAGGACTGGAAGCTGCACCTGCGCGCCATTCAATCGCTGGAGCAGCGCTGGCGCGATGCCGGCCACCTGAGCGAGAAAGCCTATGCGCAGATGCAGGCCCAGTGGAAGGCCTTGGTCGACACCGCCCAGGGTCCGCTGCAGGCGGCCCGCCATGAGAGTCTGGCCCGCCGCCGCGCCTTGATCGATGAGGCGCAGGCTTTGGGCGCGCAGGCGCCGCTGCGCATTGATGCCGTTCGTGCCCTGCAGCAGCGCTGGCAGCAGGAGGCGCAGCAGGTGCCGATCGACAGGCGCCAGGAGCAAAAACTGTGGGATGCCTTCCGCAAACCCATCGACGATGCCTTTGCCCGCAAGAGCGCCGAGCGTGAGCAGGCGGTGGCCGCCCTGGGCGAGCACGACAGGCGGGTGATTGCCGCCGCGCGCGAGCTCGAGCAGGCCAATGCCAGTGGCGATGCCCAAAAAATCCACGCCGCCGCCAAGGCTCTGGAGGCTGCGGTGCGCGGCCAGCAGGTGGCCGCAGCCCAAGCCGATGCGCTGCCGGCTGCTGCCGCATCCGACCAACTGCCCGCGCAGGCGCCGGCCTCTGAAGGCGCGGCTGGTGAGCAGGCCGCTGCCACAGATGCTGCTGCGCCCGAAGCCGCGCAGGAAGTTTCCCAGGACGGCCAAGCGGCGCAGGCCGGTGAGGCTGCAGCAGAACCGGCAACTGCCGAGGCCGCACCAGCGCCCGCGCCGGTCAAACCCGCGCCCAAGCCGGTGATCGCCATGCGTGGCGATGACCGGCCCGGAGCCCGCCGGCCCGAGCCCGCGGCTGGTGCCAGGGGACAGCGCCCCGGCGGCCGGCCCGGCGAGCGCGGCCGTCCCGGTGATACCCGCGATACCCGCGACGCCCGGGGTGGAAGGGACGGAAGGGGTGGCCCGGGTGGACGGGGTGCACCAGGCATGGGTGAGCGCGGTGGGGATCGTTGGGGCGATAGGCCCCGGCCCGAAGAGCGTGGTCCGCGCTTGGGCGATGCGGCCTTTCGCGCCCAGCGCGATGCGCTCGATCATGCCCAGCAGGCCTTGCGCAAGCTGGCAGCTCAGGCCCATGGCGAGGTGCTCACGCAGTTGATGGACGCCTGGCAGCAGCGCGATCCGGCCCAGTTGCCCGCCGCCCAGGCGCTGGGCAAGGGTGTGGCCACCGCGGCCCGCAGCCGCTGGAGCCAGGCCTTGTCCGGGCCTGCTGCAGCCGACAGCCAGCCGGCCGAACAGGCCCTGCTGCGCCTGGAGATTGCGGCCGAACTGCCGACCCCGGCCGAACATCTGGCGGCGCGGCGCATGATGCAGCTGCAAATGCTCACCCGCCGCAACGCGCCCGACCCGAGCCAGACCTGGGGCGACGATGTGGCCCAGGTGCTGAGCGCCGAGCACGAGGGCGCTCAGGCCCGCCGCCTGCAAAACGTGCTCAAGGCCCTGCTCAAGCCCTGAGCAGGCGCCGGCCGCAACGCTAGTCTGCATGAACGACAGCTTGCACCCGGCCAGCCCATCGCTGACCCGCGACTTGCTGCGCCTGCTCGAGCGCCCGATCACCCCGGCCGACCGGGCGCGCGCCGCCCTGCACCTGCTTGACTGGCTGGGCTGCGCCTTTGTGGGCCGCAGCGCCCCGGCTGCGCAGGCCCTGGCCCGCTGGGCCCAGCCTGGCGCTGCCGGGCCTTGCAGCACCTGGGGCGTGGGCCGACGCGAGGCATCGGTGGCGGCCTTGGTCAACGGCGGTCTGGGCAATCTGCTGGAACTCGACGACCTGCACCGTCGCTCCATCGTGCATCCGGGCGACACGGTGGTGCCCGCCGCGCTCGCCCTGGCCGAACGCGAGGGCGCCAGTGGGCAGGCGCTGCTGGACGCGCTGCTGCGCGGCTATGAGGTGGCCATACGCATAGGCATGGCCGCCGGGCCCAGCCACTACCGCTACTTTTACAGCACAGCCACCTGTGGTGTGTTCGGCGCGGCCGCGGCTTGCGCCCATCTGCTGGGGCTCGATACCGAGCAAAACCTGGACGCGCTGGGCCAGGCCGGCATGATGGCCGCCGGGCTTTGGCAATGCCGACAGGAGCCGACGTTTTCCAAACAGCTGGCCAGCGGCCGCGCTGCGCAGTCGGGTCTGCTGGCCGCCGATCTGGCCCGCACTGGCTTTGCCGGCGCGCGGCAGATTTTGGAGGGCAGCCACGGTTTTTTTGCGGCGACCTGCGATCAGCCCGATGTTGCTGCCATCCTGGCCGGCGCCGAGGGCTCCTGGAAAATCCATGAGGTGAGCTTCAAGCCCTGGTCGGCATGCCGCCATGTGCACCCGGCCATTGAGGCCGCTCTGGCCCTGCGCGCCGGTGGGCTGGACCTGCAGCAACTGCTCAGCCTGAGCCTGCACACCTATGCCGATGCCCTTGCCTTTGCCGACTGCCCCGTGCCGCAGAGCGCGCACCAGGCACGCTTTAGCCTGCAGCATGCGGTGGCGGTGGCCTGCCTCAGGGGCGATGTGACTTTGCAGGACAGCGCGCCCGAGGCACTGTCCGATCTTGCCCTGGCGCAGCTGCGCCAAAAAGTGCAGGTGCTGGAAGATCCGGCCTCTACCCGCGCCTACCCCGAGCGCTATGGCGCCCGTCTGGTGGCGCGCATGCACAGCGGCGCCGAGCGGGTCATCGAGGTGCAGACCGCCAAGGGCGATCCCGAAAACCCGATGTCGCAGACCGAGCTTGAGGCCAAGGCGCTAAGCCTCATGCTGGCCGCAGGTGTTTCAGCCCAGGCCGGTGACCGCCTAGTGCACAGCACATTGGCGCTGGCGCACGGTGGGAGCTTGCAAGATTTCAGCGAAGCTTTGACTCAGGCTTTGTTGATTGGTGCCTGATCGCTGCGAGGGCGCAGCTCCCACTCCCCTCCAACGAGATTCGCTGGGACTTTGTAGGAGCGCCGCCTCGGCGCGATGAGACTTTGTGGGAGCGCCGCCCCCGGCGCGAAGGGCCTGTGAACGATACCTGCTGGCTGAATCAAGCCTGCATCGCCGCGAGGGCGCGGCTCCTACACCCCACCCTGACCGCTTGCTCAATGTCGGGAAGAGCCTCTTTGTAGGAGCGCCGCCCTGGCGCGATGCGGCTTCCGATCAAGCACCCATCGCCGCGAGGGCGCGGCTCCTACACCCCACCCCTGCGGCTTGCTCAATGTCGGGAAGGCCTCTTTGTAGGAGCGCCGCCCCGGCGCGATGCGGCTTCCGATCAAGCACCCCATCGCCGCGAGGGCGCGGCTCCCACACCCCACCCCGGCGGCTTGCTCAATCTCGGGAAGGCCTCTTTGTAGGAGATGCTATGGATGCCTCCCTGCCTACGGGCAGGATTGCAGGACGGTAATTTGATGTTGGCCGGGTATGGGGTGGATCCTCAGTCGGAACCGGCATCAAAGTGCCAAAAAAATGTGA
>JBILDR010000241.1:0-4890 GCA_044352515.1 Polaromonas sp. | reverse complement strand
CGATCTTGATGGTCATGAATTACTCCTGGGATGAGACTAGAAAAAATTTTGAGGGCTGCTGCGCCTGGCAAGGCCGTATCGCCGCGAAGGCGCGGCTCCCACAACCCTCATCAGGGCAGCGCAGCGCTGTAGGAGCGCCGCCCCGGCGCGATGCGGACTCGATCATGCGCGGCCCAACTTATTTGCGCAGGGCAGCCCTCACGGTGTCAGCCACGTTCTCGGGCGTGAAGCCGAAGTGCTTGAACAGCACAGGCGCGGGCGCCGATTCGCCGTAGGTGTCGATGCCGACCACAGCGGCGCAGCCGTACTTCCACCAGCCGTCCGTGCTGCCCATTTCTACGGCCACACGTGGCAGGCCTGCCGGCAGCACAGAGCTCTTGTAGGCGCTGCTCTGACGGTCGAAGGTGGTGGTGCTGGGCATGGAGACCACGCGCACCGCGATCTTGTGCTCTTTGGCCAGCAGCTCCTGCGCCTTGAGCGCCAGCTGCACCTCGGAGCCGGTGGCGATGAGGACGGCCTGGGCCTTTTTCTTCAGGCCCACCTCGGCAGGCTCGGCCAGGACATAGGCGCCGCGGGTAATCAGGTCGGCGTCCTGCTTGGGCGCATACGGCAGGTTCTGGCGCGAGAGCAGCAGGGCCGTGGGCCTGTGTTTGTTGGCCAGCGCCACCGACCAGGCCACGGCTGTTTCGGTGGTGTCGGCCGGGCGCCAGACGTCCAGGTTGGGAATCAGGCGCAGGCTGGCCGCGTGCTCGATGGACTGGTGGGTGGGGCCGTCCTCGCCCAGGCCGATGGAGTCGTGCGTGAACACGTGCACGACGCGGATTTTCATGAGCGCAGCCATGCGGATGGCGTTGCGGCTGTAGTCGCTGAAGGTGAGGAATGTGCCGCCGTAGGGGATGTAGCCACCGTGCAGGGCCAGGCCGTTCATGATGGCGGCCATGCCGAACTCGCGCACGCCGTAGTTGATGTGGCGACCTCCCTGGCCGGCTTCGTTCTTGACCACCGCGCCGCTGGCGTCAAAGCGCAGGTTGGGCGTGGCCTTGGTGTTGGTCAGGTTGGAGCCGGTGAGGTCGGCCGAGCCGCCCAGCATCTCGGGCAGGGCGGCGGTGAAGAACTCGAGCGCGATCTGGCTGGCCTTGCGGCTGGCCACGGTCTCGGCCTTGTCGTGGGCGCTTTGCACCGTTGCCACGGCCACGTCGGCAAAGTTCTTGGGCAGGTCCCCTGCCATGCGGCGGGTGTATTCGGCGGCCAGTTCCGGGAAGGCGGCCTGGTAGGCGGCAAAGCGCTTGTTCCACTGCGCTTCGTTCGCCGCGCCCCGGGCCTTGGCATCCCAGTCGGCATACACCTCGGCAGGCACGGTGAAGGGCTCATGCGACCAGCCTATGGCCTCGCGCGTGAGCTTGATCTCTTCGGCACCCAGCGGCTCGCCGTGGGCCTTGGCGGTGTTCGCGCGGTTGGGCGAGCCCTTGCCAATGGCGGTCTTGCAGACGATCAGCGTGGGCTTGTCGCTGCTCTTCTTGGCCTGGGCAATGGCAGCGTCAACCGCGTTCGCATCATGGCCGTCAATAGGGCCGATCACGTTCCAGCCGTAGGCGGCAAAGCGCTGGGGCGTGTTGTCGATGAACCAGGGCGCAACCTGGCCGTCGATGGAGATGCCGTTGTCGTCGTAGAGCGCCACCAGCTTGTTCAATTTCCAGGCACCGGCCAGCGCGCAGGCCTCGTGCGAGATACCTTCCATCAGGCAGCCGTCGCCCAGGAACACATAGGTGTGGTGGTCGACGATGGCGTGGCTGGGGCGGTTGAATTCGCTGGCCAGCAGCTTTTCAGCCAGCGCCATGCCCACCGCGTTGGTGATGCCCTGGCCCAGCGGGCCGGTGGTGGTCTCCACGCCGGGCGTGATGCCGAACTCGGGGTGGCCGGCGGTCTTGCTGTGCAACTGGCGGAAGTTGCGCAGCTCCTGCATGGGCAGGTCGTAGCCCGTCAGGTGCAGCAGCGCATAGATCAGCATGGAGCCGTGGCCGTTGGACAGCACGAAGCGGTCGCGGTCGGCCCACAGCGGGTTGGCGGGGTTGTGCCTGAGGTGCCGGCCCCACAAGGCGACGGCCATATCGGCCATGCCCATGGGCGCACCCGGATGCCCCGAGTTGGCTTGTTGAACTGCATCCATGGCAAGCGCGCGAATAGCGCCTGCCATCATCTGGGGATTGGCCATTAGAACTCCGGGGGGTGGGGGGCAAAAAGACTTTTAAGTTTAGCTTTATCAGCAGGCCAGCCTAAACGGCAGCGTGCAGCATTGGCCTAAACTGGTCGGAAATTTTCATCCGCTCCTTGCTGACCTTGATTGCCATGCGCCCTGCTCAAGCCATGATCCTTGCCGCCGGACGCGGACAACGCATGCGGCCGTTGACAGATCTTTGTCCAAAACCGTTGCTGAATGTGCGCGGGCAGGCAATGATCACCTGGCATCTGCACGCCCTGGCTGCTGCCGGCGTGCACGACCTCGTGATCAACACCGCCTGGCTGGGCGAGCAGGTCGAGCCCCATCTGCGCCCTCTGGCGAAAGAGCTGGGCTGCCACATTCATTATTCGCACGAAGGGCGGGATTTTGGCGATGCGCTGGAGACCGCCGGTGGCATTGCCCGCGCCCTGCCTGAATTGGCCGATGTATTTTGGGTGGTGGCCGGCGATGTGTTCATGCCCGAATTCACATTCTCGGCGCAGGCATTGCAAAACTTTGAGCAGGGGGCTGCACTGGCCCACCTGTGGCTGGTGCCCAACCCCGAGCACAACCGGCGCGGCGACTTTGGTCTGAGCGCCCAAGGCCTGGCGCTCAACCTGCCCACCGATACCCCCTTGCCCCGCTACACCTTCAGCACCGTGGCCCTCTACAGACGCAGCTTCTTCAATGCGCTGCCCCAAGGCAACCCGCAAGGACTCAAGGCAGCCCTGGCCCCGATGCTGCGCGAAGCGATGGACCATGGACAAATCAGCGCCGAGGTCTACACCGGCCCCTGGACCGATGTGGGCACCCCCGAAAGGCTGGCCGAGCTCAATGGTTAAGCTCAATGGTTAAGCTCAATGGTTGAGCGCAATGGCCGAGCGGTTCAGCCCGGAAGTGGCTTTGACCGCTGGCTGTTAGTACTCAGCCTTTGTTTCAGGCATCTCGCCTGCTTTTTTGAGGCTCACCACTGTGGTCAGAGCGCTGGGCGCCCGATTGCACGCCTGCAGGGCCGCGCTAACTCAGCACGAGCGCTGCAAGAGCCAAGGCCAGCAGTGCCGCGGCGCCCAAGGCCCAGCGCAACTGGCGCTGCAGGGCCTGCATGCGCTCGACCAGCATGGCATTTTGTTCGGCCAAGTCCTTGACCAACTGGGCCGTGGCGCGCATTTCGCCCTCCAGAGACTGCAACTGCGCCGCCTGGGACTGCACCTGCGCCTGCAGCAACTGCAGCTGCGACGGCCCTTCAGGCTCGCCTTGCGCAGGCGTCTGCGCGGGATCACCCCGCTTGCGCACGGTTTCCCAGAGACGGCCGGCCCCCTGGGCGATCTTGGGGGCCGATTCGACCACCTGGCCCCAGGGGATGTTGGCGAGAACGGTACCGAGAATGGAAGACATGGCCCCCATCTTAGGCGGTCTTCCATGGGCCTCCTAGAATCTCTGGCAATAACGAAGGAGCGGCCTCTTGATCCAAACTTCCGTACACGCACGCCGCCGCGCGGCCGTGGCCCGCGCCCTGCGCGCCGCCGGTGGCGGTATCGCCTTGCTGCCGACCGCGCCAGAAGTCGCACGCAACCGGGACAGCCACTTCCCCTACCGGCACGACAGTTACTTTTATTACCTGACCGGCTTTGAAGAACCCAATGCCTGGCTGGTGATCGAGGCCAGCGGCAAGACCACCTTGCTGTGCCAGCCCAAGGATCTTGAGCGCGAAATCTGGGACGGCATACGCCTAGGCCCCAAGGCAGCGCCCGCGGCCCTCGGGGTGGACGCGGCTTTGAGCGTCGACAAGCTCAATGAGCTGATGCCGCGCTTACTGGGTAATCAGCCCGCGCTGTGGTTCCCCTTTGCCACGCACGAGGGGCTGCAGGTGCAAATTGACGGCTGGCTAAGCGCAGTGCGGGCCAAGGTGCGCATGGGCACCGAATGCCCGCGCAGCCAACATGATCTGTGCCTGCTGCTCGACGAGATGCGTCTGTTCAAGGACAAGCATGAGCAGACCATCCTGCGGCGGGCGGGTCAAATTTCTGCGAGCGCCCATGTGCGGGCCATGCAGACCTCGGCGGCCATGCTGCGCGCCGGGCTCGATGCACGTGAGTACCACCTCGAGGCTGAGCTGCTGCACGAGTTTCGCCGCCATGGCTCTCAGTTCCCGGCCTACACCAGCATCGTGGCCGCTGGCGCCAACGCCTGCGTGCTGCACTACCGCGCTGCCGATGCACGCCTGAAAGCCGACGAGCTGTGCCTGATCGACGCCGGCTGCGAGCTCGACGGCTACGCCAGCGACATCACCCGTACCTTCCCGGCAGGCGGGCGCTTCAGCCCAGCCCAGCGCCAGCTCTATGACATCGTGCTGGCCGCGCAAGAGGCCGCCATTTCCGCCACCCGGCCGGGCCGGCGCTTCATGGCGCCGCACGATGCGGCGGTCCAGGTGCTGGCCCAGGGCATGCTCGATGTGGGCCTGCTCGATCGCAAGAAACACGGCCGGGTTGAGGACGTGATCGCCTCGGGCGCCTATCGCCAGTTCTACATGCACCGCACCGGCCACTGGATGGGCATGGACGTTCACGACTGCGGCGACTACACCGAGCCGGGCAGCCGGCCGCGCGAGGAGACCGACGCCGCCGGCCAAAAAATCACCCGCCGGCCCAGTCGTATCCTGCGCCCGGGCATGG
>JBILDR010000240.1:0-4907 GCA_044352515.1 Polaromonas sp. | reverse complement strand
ATGCGGCCTCTGATCGGGCGCTGCATCGCGCCGAGGCGGCGCTCCCACAGGACAGTGAAAGCCGCGCCCAGATGAGGCATGTGGGAGCTGTGCCGAGATGAGGGGTGTGGGAGCCGCGCCCTCGCGGCGATGCGGCCTCTGATCGAGCGCTGCATCGCGCCGAGGCGGCGCTCCCACAGGATAGTGAAAGCTGCGCCCAGATGAGGCATGTGAAAGCCGCGCCGAGATGAGGGGTGTGGGAGCCGCGCCCTCGCGGCGATCCGGCCTCTGATCGGGCGCTGCATCGCGCCGGGGCGGCGCTCCCACAATAGGCGCTCCCACACGAGGCGCTCCCACAAGAGGCACCCCCACATGAGGCGCTCCCAAAATTGAGGCATTCACAAATCGGGCTTGCACAACTCATGGGGCCGAATCCGGGTCTGGCTCATGCAGCTCGGGGCTGGGCAAAGCCGATTCGGGATCTACCGTCTCGACAGTGGAGGCCTGCGCATCGATCACCGGGCCAAAGCGGCTGCTGCGTGGCGTCGGCGCCATGCGAGGCTGGGCATCGAGCACCTGGGTCACCTCAGCCCGCCGCGCGGCGACGCGATCGCTGCGCATGGCCGACTGCTCACTGGCCCGCGCAGGAGAAACCAAGAGCTGACGCGCCAGCGCGTCCAGTCGGTGTTCAATCAAGTCAGACACCACCGCGTCACTCGCGCTGGCCCTGACGCTGCCTGGGATGAGTGCGGCATTGGCCTGCAATATCCAGCTTGGGGCTGACTTAGCCGAATCGCTGGCGTCAGCGCCTTCGGGGTGCGAAGACTTTATCAAGGCCTGCATGGCTGCGAGGTCGTCCGGATGAAGCTCTACCACCACCTGAGAGCCGCGCTGGGCGTCGAGCTCTTCTACGCAGCGCCGCACCAGCCTTTCGATGGCCTGGGGCGACACCGACAATTCGCCAATCACCAGTTGCTCAGCTAAATGCAGGGCCAGCCGCTTGAGAGGCTCGTACATGCGCTCGCTGGACTGGGTCAATTCCAGTACCCCGCGCTCGAGCGATTCGACCCTTGCGACGGTTTCCTGTTGCCGGCGGCCGGCTTCGCTGCGGGCCTGATCCAGCGCCTCGCGCAAGCCGTGCTGCTTGCCCTGCTCATAGGCTTCGAGCCGGGCCTGCTCCAGGTCCTCCTGGCTGAAAAGTCCGCTGGCTTGGGCAGGCGCGTCGACCGGGGCCGGCAGCGCCAGGGCTGCTTCGGCCAACGAGGCGTCGTCGGCGCCCGTAGGCTCCACCGGCTCTTCTTGCGTCTCAGGCGGTATCAAAGAAGGCACCGAAAACCGGGCCACCTTGCCTGAGCGCCAAGCCTGGGGCTGGAACGCCGTGCCAGCACCGCCGCCACGCTGAAAGTCAGCGGACTGCCAGACCCGAGCGGTACGCTCAGGCGTACGGTCCTTGCGCAGTACATCAGACAAAATCGGCGCCTCCACCGAGCATCAGCTCGCCCGCATCGGCCAGCTTGCGTGCGGTCCGCATGATCTTTTTTTGCGCCTCTTCCACGTCGGTGATGCGCATCGGACCTTTGGCCTCCATATCGTCCTTGAACATGCTGCGCGCACGCTCGGACATATTGCCGAAGAATTTATCCTTCACCGCCTCGGTCGCGCCCTTGAGCGCGATCATCAATTGGTCAGTATCGACATTGCGCATCAACAGCTGTATGCCACGGTTCTCCATGGTGGTCAGGTTCTCGAACGTGTACATATTGTCCTGAATGCGCAGCGTCAGATCCGGATCGAGCTTGTTCAGACCCAAAATCACCGACGCCTCCAGCTCGGTCTTAGTCAGGTTCATGATGCGTGCCGCAGCTTTGACGCCCCCAAAACTCGAGGACTTGCTCGACGAGTTGTTGGAGAACTGCTTCTTCATGATGGCTTCAAGCTCGGTCATCGCAGACGGCTGCACCGTATCGAGGCTGGCCACCCGCTGCATGATCTCTGGCCGTGCCTCATCGGGCAGGTAGGTCAGCACATCGGCCGCCACCTGGTGCTCGAGCACCGACAAAATGATGGCAATGACCTGCGGGTGCTCACCGTAGATCATGTCGGCGATAGAGCGCGGGTCCATCCAGGACAAAATCTCCAGGCCCTTGGTGCTCTGGCCCGGCATGATCCGGTTGAGCACCGACGCGGCTTTGTCGTCACCAAGAGCTCGCTTGAGCACTTTCTCCACATAGTCGGTCGTGCCCAAGCCCAGATTCGTCTGTTTCTTGATGGTCAGCACGAATTCGTCGAGCACCGAGTTGACCGCCTCTTGGGAAAGATCGACCACCAACACCATGGCGGCGCCCAACGCCTGAACCTCCTTGGGGTTGAGGTAGCGGATGATCTCGGCCGCCTGCTGCTCGCCGAGCAGCAACATCAGCACGGCAGCGCGCTGGGTGCCGCTGAGCTGCGACATCTCCCTTTCAAGCGCCAACTGCAGTTCCTGGGCCTTGGCATCTTTCACTTCGTCAGCCATAAGAGTCTCCGCTGTGGGCAGGCTTTAGCCGGCCTTGATCATGTTCTTGAGCACGCCCGCCACCCGCGCCGAATCTTCGGCGACGATCATGCGAACCAGCGCCACCTTGTCGTCATAGGAGTTGGCAGTGTCCAGCATTTCCATCGAGATGGTCGACTTCTTGGGTTTGAGCTTGGCCTTGAGCTGCTCCAGGGTCTCGCCCTCGCCCAACTGGATGGCGTTGATTTCATCCGGCGTGAGCTCCCCGTCGGCCATCGGCTTGGCCAGGGCCAGGGCGGCGGCCTCCTGCGCCTCTTTCTCACTGTTGATGGAGTGCATCACAGCCGGGCGCACCACCAGCAGCAGGAAGGCGACGAAGGCCAGGCCCAGCAAGCCGCTCTTGAGGTTACTCATCACGCTCTCGTCCTTGTACCAGGGGATGCTGTAATCGGGCTGAACCTCGGGCTCGAATTTGGCTGCCATCACCGTGACCACATCACCTCTGGCCTCGTTGTAGCCAACCACGCTTCGCACCAGATTTTGCATGCGCTCCAACTCCTCGGGCTTGTACGGGTTGGGTTGGGGTTCGGGCGACTCGCCCTTGTCGTTCTTGGGGCCTACGATAGGCGCCCGCTCATTGATGATGACGGCCACCGTCAGACGCTCAACGGTACCGGTGGCGCTGCGCACATGGCGCACCGAGCGGTCGAGCTCGTAATTGCGGCTCTGGCGCTGCGAGGTCACATTGCGCTCCTGGCCACCGGTCGGGGTGCTGGCCGAACTGTTGGTCGATATGGTGGGTGCGGCCGGCGCTGTATTGGACAGTGCGCCGGGAACGCCCATCGCGTCCTTGGATGCATTTCGTTCCTCAGCCAGTACCTCGGAGCGGGTCCTGGGGCCTTTGTCGCGGTTATCAAAGGCTTCGGTCGTGGTATCTGACTGGCTGAAATCCAGCGACAGGTTCACCTGCGAGCGCACGTTGGCTTCACCGGCCATGGGGGCGAGCAGATCATTGACCCGCTGCCTGAGCAAATCTTCCATCTTGCTTTTGTGATCGGCCTGGGCCGAGGTCAGGCCCAAGGGCTTGAGGTCGGCCGATTCGGTGATCAGTTTTCCTTGGTTGTCCACCACGGACACATGCTCAGGGGTGAGCAGCGGCACGCTCGAGGCCACCAGATTTACGATGGCCTGCACTTGCTGCGGCGTCATGATGCGGCCTGGATGCGGCGTAACCACTACCGAGGCCTTGGGCGGGGTGCGATCGCGCACAAAGGCCGACTGCTTGGGCATGGCCAAATGCACGCGGGCGGTCTGCACCGCCTGAATGGCCATGATGCTGCGCGCCAGCTCCTGCTCCATCGCGGCCACGTAGCGCACCTGCTCCATGAATTGGCTGGTGGTCATGGCCGACTGGTCCTTGAGCGATTCCAGACCGGTCGGTGCCGACTTGGGGATGCCCTTGGACGCCAGGAGTATGCGGGCCTCATGAAAGCGCTGGCTGGGCACCGTCACCTGGCCGGTGGCGGGGTCGAGCACCGGCTTGAAGTCAGTGCCCTTGAGGGCTTCCATCGCGGCCTGAGTGTCAGACTCACTCATGCCGGCGCTGATGGAACGATAAGTCGGCGCGTTGATGGCCAGATACATGGCCACAAACAGCATGATGATGACCGCGACGATCAGAAAGGGCAAAGCCTTCTTGACCGCCGGCTGATCGACCACCTGGCGCAGCGGACCGAAAGGACCATCCGTAGCGAATAGTCGCCCGGCCAAGCCGGGCCGGGCGGCAGATACGTCAGCGGCGGGCGCATTGGGCCCGGTGGTGGTCAGGGCGCCGCCTGTGGCTGCGGGCGCGGCCATGCCGGGCATGGGTGCGGTAGCGGTTGCAGAAGTGGCCATGGTCAGTGATCTTTTCAGCGTGTGTCAGTGGCAAGCAGAGCTCACACCGGCATATTGAGAATTTCTTCGTAGGCCTTGAGCACCTTGTTGCGGACCTGCAAGGTCGCCTCAAAACTCAGGGAAGACTTTTGCATGGCCAGCACCACGTCGGTCAGCGGCACTTCCTCGCCGCGCTCGTAGGCTTCGGACATGGAGCGCGACTTGGTCTGCGCCTCGTTGACCTGGTTGAGCAGCGCCTTGACCGAGTCGCCGAAGTCGGCTTTGGGTATTGCCGGCGTCTCCAGCGCCTGAGCGCCACCGGCCGCTTGCGTCTGATGGGCGCGCAGCGTGGCCAGCATGGACTGGATATTGGCATTGGATGTGACTTTTTCGATCATGGCATGCTCCGGTGATCAGGCCTCGAGCGCCAGGCCGCTCTCGCGCAACCTGGCAATCTTGTAGCGCAGGGTGCGTGGGCTGATGCCCAGCTTGCGGGCTGCGTCCATGCGGCTGAGCGTGCTCTGTATGGCCGACAGGATCAGCTGGTGTTCATTGATCT
>JBILDR010000239.1:0-4911 GCA_044352515.1 Polaromonas sp. | reverse complement strand
GCTGCGCGCACAGGGCATCGACCGCGGTGGCCAGCTGGTCGTCGGCGTGGCATTCCCAAATCAAGCCCCACTGCGCCGCCTTGGCCGCGCCGAGCTTGTGACCCGTCAGAGCCAGGCCCATGGCGCGAGCCAGGCCCACGCGCTGCGGCACGGCCCATGACGCGCCGGTATCGGGAATCAGCCCGATCTTGGCAAAAGGCAGCATGAAGGCGGCCGACTCGCCCGCCAGCACCATGTCGCAGGCCAGCGCCAGGCTGGCCCCGGCGCCAGCGGCGATGCCATGCACCATGGCCACTGTGGGCACGCGCAGCTGCGTCAGGCGCTGCACCAGGGGCCCGTAGTCGCGCTCGACCACCGCGCCCAGCGAAGGCGGCGGCTCGCCCGGCTTGAAAGCCACCGCCGGGTCGGCCAGGTCCTGGCCGGCACAAAAGCCCTTGCCTTCGGCGGCCAGCACCAGCACACGCACCTGGGCCAGATCGCCCTGACCCTGCTGCAAGGCGTCGAGCACCTCGCGCAACTCGGCATGCATCTGCCCGGTAAAAGCATTGAGCTTATCGGGCCGGTTCAGGCTCAGGCGCAGCACCGCACCGGTCTGCACCAAACGGATCGTCTTCAAGTCATCGAAGGCCATGGGGATTCCTTTATTCCACGTGATAGCGGCGCTGCACCACCCGAAAGCGGTTGGCGACAAAGGCCGAGTCGGCATAGCTGGCGTTGGCCGCCGGATTGCCGCCCGTGCCATGGTAGTCAGAATAAGCCGCCGACTGATTGACATAAACCGAGCCGGTCAGGTTGATCGACAGCGCCACCTTGGCGCGCCAGCTCGCCTCGGTGACGGCCTGCAACACCTCCTGCCGGGTGGAGTAAACGCCGACGGTCAAAGCCCCATGCTCATGAACCATGCGCTCTGACAGTCGTACCGCCGCCTCGGTATCGGGCACGCTCACCACAAAGGCGATCGGCCCAAAGCGCTCCTGCATATAGGCCGACTCGTCGGCCGCGTCACAGGCCAGCAAGACCGGGGTGTGGACCCGGGCCTGCGGGAACTCGGGATGGCTCAGCGGCTGCGAAGCACGGACCACCCGACCCCACTGGCCCGACTGCGCCTGCGCGATGCGGGCCAGGGTGTCGTCCGATTGGATGGCGCCCAGCACCGCACACGCCACCTCGGGCTTGGCCAGCAGACGGTCGATGGCCGCAGCCAGATCGGTCTGCACCTGCTCCAAGCTCTTGGGGCCCTGGTCGGTGTCAATACCGCCTCGGGGCACCAAGAGAGCCTGGCTGGTGGTGCACATCTGGCCTGAATACAAGCACAGCGTAAAGGCCAGGTTGTCGAGCATGGCCTGGTAGGCCGAGGTCGAGTCGATCAGCACATGATTGAGGCCAGCCAGTTCGGCATACACCTGGGCCTGAGCGCAGTGCTGCAGCAACCAGCGACCAAAGGCATTGCCACCGGTAAAGTCGATCGAGCGCACGGCCGGGTGCGTGGCCAGGCTCTGCGTGGCCGCGGGACTGGCCGGCACGCACAGGCTGACCAGATTCGGGTCTTGCCCCTGCGCCGCCAAGAGCTGACGCAGGATCCTGACGGTGATGGCTGCGGGCAGCACCGCATGCGGATGCGGCTTGACGATCACCGCATTGCCAGTGGCCAGGGCCGCGAACAAACCAGGGTAGGTGTTCCAGGTCGGGAAGGTGCCGCAGCCGATGACCAAAGCGACACCACGGCCGACGATCTCGAAATGCTTGCGCATGCGTATCGGCGCATTTTTGCCCTGCGGCTTTTCCCACAGGGCCTGCTCGGGCACGCGGCTTTGCTCCTGCCAGGCATAGGCCAGCGCTTCCAGCGCCCGGTCCTGCGCATGCGGGCCGCCAGCCTGAAAGGCCATCATCCAAGCCTGCCCGGTGGTGAGCATGACCGCATGGGCGATCTCAAAGCTGCGGGCATTGAGTTCGGTGATGGCCTGCGCGCACAGACCCACCCGCTCGCGGGCACCCCAACGCTGCCAGCCTGGCATGGCCGCCTGCGCGGCATCGATCAGGGCCTGCGGCTCACAAACCGGATAGCTCACACCGATCGGGGCACCATAGGGCGAGACCTCGGGGCTGATCCAGTCGCTCTGGCCGGGCTGGTCAAGTTCAAAGCGCTGCCCTAGATACGATTCAAAGGCTGCTCGACCAGCCGCGGGTGCCGACTCACCATAAGCCTTGGGGCTGGGCATCTCCGCAAAGGGTGACCAATAGCCACGCTGAGCAATGGCCTGCACGGCCCCCTCAATCAAGGCCTGGTGTTTTTCGAACAGCGACATGGTTCAGCGCTCCTTTATATGACAAATTTTTATTATAAATCGTGATTTTTGTATCACTAAGCGGCATTCTCAGGGATTTGCCTGGTTTCAAACCTAGTGTTTACCCTTGTATTAGTCCGCCTGGACGGTGCAGCTAGACTGCACAGACCCCACCCCGGCCCTGTGCGGCCGCCTCCCAACCCCGCCACCTCCAGACAGCCCATGACAGCGCAGCGCCTCACGCCCCCCGTGCTGCTGGCGCTGGCGCTGTCCATGGCCGCAGCGGTGTCACTGGGCATCACCCGCTTCGCCTACGGCCTGCTGTTGCCCATCATGCGCGATGACCTGGGCTGGTCCTACACCCTGGCCGGCGCCATGAACACCGCCAATGCCCTGGGCTATCTGGTGGGCGCGCTCAGCGCGCCCGCCTTGCTACGGCGCTGGGGTGCGGGCGCTGCGGTGCTGGTCGGGGCGGTCGGCGCCAGCGCCTTCATGGCCCTGACCGGCTTTTTTCGGCTGCCCGAGCCCCTGCTGCTGCAGCGCCTGCTGGCCGGCATGGCCAGCGCCTGGCTCTTTGTGGCCGCCGGCCTGCTGACCGCACAACTGGCCGCACGCCTGCCCGGCCAAAGCGGCTGGCTGCTGGGCATTTATTACGGCGGCACCGGCTGGGGCATTGCAGCGTCGGCGCTGGTAGTCCCTGCGGTGGTGGCTCAAGGCAGCCCTTGGCAGAGCGCGTGGTGGGCCCTGTCCTTGCTGTGCGCTGCGGCCACGGCGGTATTGGTGTGGCCGGTGCGTGCGCTCAACGAGGTGCAGGCAGGCACCCAGGACAGCGCGCGCAGCGCCCTGCCTTGGCAGCGCTGCCTGCCGATGCTGGCCGGCTACGGCTGCTTCGGTATCGGCTATATCGGCTATATGACCTTCGTCATTGCCCTGCTGCGCGAGCAGGGCGTGAGCGCGCAAGGCCGCACCATGTTCTACCTGGTGCTGGGGCTGGCGGTGGTGGCCTCAGCGCGCATCTGGGCCGGCCTGCTCGAGCGCTGCCGCGAAGGTCAGGCCCTGGGACTGCTCAATGGCCTGCTGGGTCTGGCAACGTTGATACCGGCCTTGACTTCACAGCCTGGGGCCTTGCTGCTGTCGGGCCTGCTGTTCGGCGGCGTCTTCCTGTCCGTGGTGGCGTCGACCACCGCCTGGGTGCGGCACAACCTGCCAGCCCTTCAATGGACGCAAGGCATCACCTTGTTTACCGTGGTGTTTGCGGTCGGGCAGGTGATAGGCCCGACCGGAGCCGGATGGATTGCCGACAGCCTGGCTGGCCCGGGTGGCCCAGGGGGCCTGAGCGTGGGGCTGATGGCCTCGGCCGGTGTACTCTGGCTGGGCAGCGCCTTGGCCTGGCTGCAAAAACCGCTGGGGCATTAGTGCCGGTCCGGGCGAGGCCGGCGCACGGCGTCAACGGCCTTTGGATTTGTCGGCGTCGGACTTTTTGTCCGGAATGACAGCATCGACCGCAGCGCCCACAGTCTTGACGCCCACCTTGGCCACGGTGACCACCGAAGTGACCGCCAAGTCTGCAACCGCAAGCACGGCGCAGCCCGAGAGCAGACAGGCCATCAAGGTCAAAGCAAGGTATCGCATGGTTTGAAGTCCGGCCAAAAATTTGAAAGGGGTCACGGGAACACAAAAATGCTGATGCTGATGATACGTCCGCTGGGGCCTCGAACTGAAGCTCCATCTTCAGCGCCCATGATGCCCTTGCCGCCGTGGGCCGGGCGTCAAGGCTTGGGGCCGAGCGCCGAGGACTGCTGCTCATAGGCCTGGCCCTGCGCCGTGACCCAGCTGCGAAAAGCCACCAAGGCCGGCGAGCGACGCAGCGCCTGCGCGTAGCACAGAAAATAACCGCGATCGTTGCTGACGCACTGGGGATAGGCGATCACCAGCTTGCCCACGGCCAGGTATTGGTCAGCCAGGCAGCGCTGCACCAGCGCGATGCCCATGCCGGCCACCGCCGCCTCGAGCAACTGGCTCACCTGCTCGAACCGGGCGGCGGCCACCAGCCCCTCGCTAGACCAGCCTTGCCAGGCCAGCCAGTTGGCCCAGGTGTTGGGATAGTTTGCATGAAACAGCAAGGGCAGCTGCAGCAGGTCGCGTGGTGAACTCAACTCGCCCAGGCGCTGCAGATCTTCAGGCCGGCAAACGGCCACGATCTGACGGCCGACCACGTAGTCGGCCTCAACACCCGCGGGCCAGTTGCCATCGCTGCCCCGCAGGCTGGCGCCCTGGCTGGCCACCAGCGGGTACTCCTCGCGCCGGTAAGGCATGAAGGCCAGGCTGATCTGAGGGTGCTGGCGGCGAAAGTCGGGCAATCGGGGGATCAGCCAATGGCTGGCCAGGGTCGGGGTAATGGACAAGCGAAGTTCGTTCGACTCCAGCGGCACCTTGGCACGCATCGCCGCATCTTCGAGCGCGTCCAAAGCCGGCGCTATGGCTTCAAAATACATCTGGCCTTGCGCCGTCAGGGCAACGCCCCGGCCCTGACGCACCAAGAGCGCCTGGCCGAAATGCTCCTGCAAACGCGCGACCGCCCGGCTGACCGCTCCGGGGGTGACCTCCAGAGCCTGGGCCGCCCGGG
>JBILDR010000065.1:0-16068 GCA_044352515.1 Polaromonas sp. | reverse complement strand
TCGAAGGCCAGTACCTGCCGCTCGACGTGGCCTCGCGCTGGCAAAAAGCCTGTACCGAGGCGCTGCAGGTGGCCAGTGGCATCTGGCAGGAGGCCGGCGACATTCAAAGCCTGCGCCTGCACGGCGATTGCCACCCGGGCAATATTTTGTGGACGCCCGAGGGCTCGCCCGGGGCCGGTCCGCATTTTGTGGACTTGGACGACGCGCGCATGGGCCCGGCCATCCAGGACTTGTGGATGCTGCTGTCGGGCGAGCGGGCGCAGCAACTGCAGCAGCTCGGCGCCTTGCTGGACGGCTATGAGCAGCTGCGCGAACTTGACCGGCGTGAGCTGCGCCTGATCGAGGTGCTGCGCACCCTGAGGCTGATTCACTACAGCGCCTGGCTGGCCCAGCGCTGGAGCGACCCGATCTTTCCGATCAACTTCCCCTGGTTTGGCAGCCGCGACTACTGGCAGGGCCAGGTCGATATGCTGATCGAGCAAACCGAGGCGATGCAAGCGCCAGCCCTGGTGGCCTGAGCGAGCCAAGACCCACCGGTCCGTCGGCCTAAACCGCCATCGGGATAGCGTCCAAAGGCCGGAAATCTTTGTATGCTCAGCAATTCGGCTTCGGGCGTACCAAGGTGTGCGTCCGCTTTTTGTTGTTGGAGCCTCCTGATGCCAGGTCGCTCCCTGCGCGCTAAAACCACACAGGTGTCCGGCGGCGCACCGGCAAAGTTATACATTCCCTCTCACAAGGACCTCTCATGAAACGCAAACAACTTCTTCAATCAGCCCTGGCCCTGCTAGGTCTGGCCGTCGTCCTGGGCAGCAGCAGCGCTGCGGCCCAAAGCTATCCCAACCGGGCGGTGCGCATCGTCGTGCCCTTTGCCACCGGCGGTCCGGCCGATGTCTATGCGCGCTTTATTGCGCAGCGGCTCACCGAAGCCCTGGGCCAGAGCTTTGTGGTCGACAACAAGCCCGGCGGCGGCTCGGTCATCGGCACCGACTTGGCCGCCAAGGCAGCGGCCGACGGCTACACCCTCTTGATGATGTCCAACACCCACACCGTCAACGAGACGCTGAACCCGAACAAGCCCTTTGCCCTGATGAAGGACTTTGTCGGCGTGGCGCCGATCAACTACTCCGACCTGGTGCTGGTGGCCCATCCGTCCAAGGGCATCAACACCCTGGGCGACCTGCTCAAGCGCGCCCAGGCCGAGCCCGGCAAGCTCAATTACGCCTCCTCGGGGCCGGGCACCCCCTACCACATGGCCGGCGAGCTGCTCAAAAGCATGGCCCGCATCAACATGGTTCATGTGCCCTACAAAGGCAGCTCGGGCGCCCGCACCGATGTGATCGGTGGTCAGGTCGACCTGATGTTCGATGCGGTCACCACCATGACCGAACAGGTCAAGGCCGGCAAAGTCAAGGCCCTGGCCACCACCGGCCGCGGCCGCTCCGACGTGATGCCCGACGTACCCACCCTGACCGAGGCCGGGGTTGCGGGCTATGAAGCCACCATCTGGCTGGGCATCATGGCGCCGCGCGGCACGCCGCAGGCCGTGGTCGACAAGCTCAATGAGACCATCAGCAAGATCGTCGGCACACCCGAGGTCAAGCAGACCTGGAGCAAGCAAGGCGCGGTGCCCATGGTGATGAGCCCGGCCAACTTCACCAAGTACCTCAATGAGGACATCAGCAAATGGGCCACCGTCATCAAAACAGCCAACATCAAACTCGACTGAGCCCTTGCCCATGCCCTCTTTGCACATCCTCAGCGGCGGCGCTGCCAATGGTCTGGTCGACAAGCTGCAGGCCCTATTTCAGCAGCGCACAGGGCTGGCCATTGCCGGCACCTTCAGCGCAGTCGGCCGGATGAAGGAGGCACTGCTGACGGGTCAGCCTTGCGACCTGGTCATTCTCACCGAGGCCCTGGTCCGTGATCTGGTCGCCAGTGGCCACCTCGACGGCGACAGCGCTCGAGCCGTGGGCCGGGTACAAACCGGCCTGGGCGTGCCCGCCGGCCAGAGCGCGCCGCCGCTGCAAACGGCCGAGCAACTGGCACAGGCGCTGCAGCAGTCGGCGGGGATCTACATGGCCGACCCGCTCAAAGCCACCGCGGGCATCCACTTCATGAAGGTGCTGCGCGAGCTGGGCCTGGACCAGAGCCTGGGGTCGCGTCTGCGGCCCTTTGCCGACGGCCAGACCGCGATGGCCGCCATGTTGGCAGACAGTCCGTCAGCCAGCGGGCCGCTGATCGGCTGCACCCAGATCACCGAGATCCTCAACACCCCCGGCATCCAACTGGTCGGTCTGCTGCCCAAACAGTTCGAGCTGGCCACCCCCTACTGGGCGGCGGTCACCCGCGGCAGCAGCCAGGCGCAAGCCGCGGCGCTCATGATCGAACTGCTGAGCGCGCCGGCGCAGGCCGAGCTGCGCAAGGCATGTGGGTTTGAGTGAGCGGGCAACATGAAGCTGCGCCGGAAGGCGCAAGCCAAGGTCAGCCTCGGCCCGGTTGGATAACCTTGAGATGATGCGCATAATATGCGCATTGATTCAATGTGGAGTGCATGATGCCCTTGGCCCAGCCCGACACCGCGACCGCGGCCCGTAAACGGGCTGTCAACCTCACCCTAAACGAGGGCCTGGTTGCACAGGCCAGAAACTACACCGACAACCTCTCGGCCACGATGGAAGAATTGCTGGCCGCCTACGTGGCTCAGCAGCAACAAGCCCGGGCCATGCGCCGGCAGCAAGCCGATGCCGCCGTCTTGGACTGGAATACCTTGCACGGGAAAGTCGGCTCATTCGCCGACGAGCACACCACCTTGTGATGGCGCAGTTCGACGTACACCGCAACAAAGGTGCGCTCAGAGACTCCATACCCTTTGTGGTGATCGTGCAGTCGTCACTCTACGATCGCTACCGCCGGCGGGTGGTGGTGCCGCTGGTTCTGCGCAGCGCTCTGCCCCGCCAGACCTCGGCAGCTGGATCGCGCATGAACCCGGTCTTTGAGGTGCAAGGTCTTTCGGTGGTACTGCACCCCCTGGATATGGTGTCGGTCGCCGAAGATCAACTCGGGGAGCACCTCATGTCGCTGGCGCCATACGGCCAGACGATCGCGGATGCTCTGGATGAACTGTTCACCCGGTCCTGGCGCTGAGCGGCTCGAGTGCACCGTTCATTAAGAGCGCGGCAGCGGCACTGCTACAGGCGGTGCAGCATTGAGCAAGTCCGCGGGCCTCATCGAGGAGTGTGGCTTGAATTGAGCGGGCCCCGCCTGGAACTCACCCAAATTCAAGCCGAGCGCTTACGCGGCTGAGGACACCGGCGTAGGCTGCAAGCCAAACACCCGCTGCTTACGGCTGCGGTCTTCCACCAGCATGGCGACCGCGTCGGCGGTGGCCGCGCTCAGCGTCCAGCCCAGGTGGCCGTGGCCGGTGTTGTAGAACACATTGGGCTGCTTGCCGGCGCCTACACGCGGCATCATGTCGGGCATCATGGGGCGCAGGCCGGCCCAGGGTACGACCTGGCGCGTGCTCACGCCGGGGAAGCACTGCTTGACCCAGTTCACCAAGGGCTTGATGCGGTCGGCGCGGATGTCGCGGTTGTAGCCGTTGAACTCGGCTGTGCCTGCCACACGAAAGCGCTCTGCGCCCAGGCGGCTGGTCACCAGTTTGGTTTCGTCGTCGAGCAGGCTGACCGTGGGCGCGCCGGCTTGGCTGGCGGCGTCGAGCAGATTGACGGTGATGGAATAGCCCTTGACCGGGTAGATGTTGATGCGGTCGCCCAGCTGCGCAGCCAGGCTGCGGCTGCCCACGCCGGCGCTCACCACCACGGCGTCGAACACATGCTGCTCGACTTCGCCATCGCCTTGGGCGCGCACACGTGCTTCCTCACCGTCGCTCTCCAGGCCCAGGATCTCGCGGCCATAGAGAAAGTTCACGCCCAGGCGCTCGCAGGCCGCAGCCAAGCCCTGGGTGTACTTGTGGATGTCACCGGTCGAGTCGCTCTCGGTGTAGTAGCCGCCGTAGTAGTTGCCGGCCAGCGTGGGCTCGATGGACTTCATCTCCTCGGGCGTCACGGCGCGGCGGGGCAAGCCGCCGGCGGCCAGGAGCTTGGAGACCTTGCCCGCATGTTCGAAGCCCTTGCGGTCGCGGTAGATGTGCAAGATGCCTTGCTTCTTGAGGTCAAAGTCTATGCCTTCGGCCTCGGCCCAGGAAAACAGGTGCCCACGTGCAGCAATGGCCAGGCGCGCTGTCTCAATGGTATTGCGCTCGTACTTGGGGATGCTGGCGATGAACTCTGCAAACCAGGACAGCTTGTGCCAGCTCGGCTTGGGGTTGAGCAGCAGCGGGGCGTCCTTGCGCAGCATCCATTTGAGACCCTTGACCAGGGTGGACGGGTGGGTCCAGGTTTCGGCGTTGGAGGCCGAGAGCTGGCCGCCGTTGGCAAAAGAAGTCTCCATGGCGGCGTAACGGTGCCGCTCGAACAAGGTGACCTTGAAGCCGCGACGGGCCAGGGCGTAGGCGCTGGTCACGCCGGTGATGCCGCCACCAATGACTGCGATGGATTTCATGAGGTTCGCTCCAAAAAAGGGAGTTCGCCACGCCATTGCGCTGCGAACGCCCCCTCTGTTTGGAACCTGAGAGATTCACCCGGTGCGAACCGGGCTTGCTCCTGCGGTGGGCTCAGACCTGTGGCCTGCGCCGCTCTTCAGAGTGTGAACATGTCAGCCGGTCCTTGGGCCTGAGAGTTTCCGGGGCGGTTGCTCCTTCGGCGCCGCTTCAAAGAGCGGTCTCTCCCGACTGACACGAAAAAATCAATGCTTCAATTCTCACCCGCAACGAGAAAGTTTTCAACCAGGCCCAGCCACATGCGCGCCCCTGGTTCGATGATCTCGTCGTTGAAGTCGTAGCCCGGGTTGTGCACCATGCAGGCGCCGGCAGAGCCGGGTCCGCCGTTGCCCACCAGGAAGTAGCAGCCCGGCACTTTTTCCAACATGAAGGCAAAGTCCTCGCTGGCCGTCAGGGGCTTGGCCTCGGTGTGCACACGTTCCGGGCCGAACAGCTCGAGCGCCACCTGCGCGGCAAGCTGTGTGGGTTTGTCGGCGTTGACCAGCACCGCATAGCCTTCGCGCCAGTCGATCTCGGCGCGCACCTTCAAGCTGGCAGCCTGCAACTCGACCAATTCGCAAATGCGTTCGCGCAGCAAGACCCTCACCTGGGGGTCTAGGGCGCGTATGCTCATCTCGAGCTTGGCCTGCGCGGGGATCACGTTGTTGGCCTGGCCGGCATGGAGCGCGCCGACGGTCACTACGGCGGTGTGCAGCGGGTCTACATTGCGCGAGACCACGGTTTGCAGCGCCGTGACGATGGCAGCCGCAGCCACCACGGTATCGGCAGTCGTGTGCGGCATGGCGCCGTGGCCGCCCACGCCATGCAGGGTGATCGTGGCGTAGTCGCTGGAGGCCATGGACGGCCCCTGGCGGAAGAAGAAATGCCCAGTCTCCAGGCCCGGCATGTTGTGCAGGGCGAAGATGGCGTCGCAGGGGAAGCGCTCGAACAGGCCGTCGGCCATCATGCGCAGCGCGCCGCCGCCGCCTTCTTCGGCCGGCTGAAAGATCAGGTGCAGCGTGCCTTCGAATTGCGCGTCCTCGGCAATCAGGCGCGCAGCCGCCAGCAGCGTGGCGGTGTGGCCGTCGTGGCCGCAGCCGTGCATCAGACCCGGGCTGCGGCTGGCCCAGGCGCGGCCGCTGTCTTCCTGGATGGGCAGCGCGTCCATGTCGGCGCGCAGACCCAGGCGCTTGCGGCCCGAGCCGCGCACCAGCCGACCGACCACGCCGGTGCCACCGATGCCGGTGAACACCTCGTAGCCCCAGTCGGCCAGCTTGCCGGCCACCAGGGCGGCGGTGCGGTGCTCCTCGAAACCCAGCTCGGGATGAGCGTGGATATCGCGGCGCAGGCGCACGAACTCGCCGATGCGCTCAGTCAGCGCCTCACCCAGGTAGGCCGTTTGCATCATGGGCTTTACTGCGGCTGCAGGTGGATGGCGCGGGCAATGGCGCGGTATTTTTCGGTGTTATCGGCGTAGACCTTGGCCACCGCGGCCAGCGGCTGCGGCCTGGGCACGACCATGGCGTGGGCTTCAAGCGCGCTGCGCACCGCCGGGTCGTTGGCCACTTCGCTCAGGGCCTTGTGCAGGGCCTGCACGATGGGCTCGGGCGTGTCCTTGCGCACGAAGTAGCCAGCCCAGATGTCAAACACAAAGCCTTTGAGCGCGGGCGTGTCGTTAAGCGGAGGGGCTCTCTTGACCAGGTCCTGGCGGTCGGCCGAGAGGACGGCCACCGTCTTGAGCTTGCCGTCGTCGACCAGGGCGACCTGGCCCTTGCCGTAGGGCGTCATGAACACGTCGACCAGACCGGCCATCATGTCCTGGAAGGCCGGGGCGGCGCCCTTGTAGGGCACGTGGGTCATCTCCACGCCGGCAACCTTGGACATGTGCTCGCCCAGCAGGTGGTACAGCGAGCCGGGGCCGACGCTGGCGTAGGTCATCGGCTTGCCCGCAGCAGCAGACTTGCGCGCATAGGCGAGCAGCTCCTCGCCGCTGGAAGCTGGCAGGTCCTTGCGAGCGAACATGGCCATGGGGTTGATGGTGATCATCTGCACCAGGCGGAAGTCTTCGGCCTTGTACTTGATGGCCGCATTCGACATGGGCGCCAGGATCAGCTCGTTGGGCGAGCCCTGGAAAATCATGTGACCGTCCGCGGGGCTGGCCAGCAGCTTTTGCGCGGCGATGCCGCCGCTGGCGCCGCCCAGGTTTTCCACCAGCACCGACTGGCCCAATTGCTTGGACAGGGCGTTGTTCAAGGTGCGGGCGATCACGTCGGACAAGCCGCCGGCCGGGTAAGGCACCATCAGGGTAACGGGCTTGCTGGGAAAGCCTTGTGCCAAAGCCGCGCCGACGCTGGCCGCGCAGGCCAGAGCGAGAACACAGCGACGAAGGAAAGAGCGCGGGGCAGCGGTCATAAATGTCTCCCTATGGGTTTGAATGTGACGCTAATGCTAGGCATCCGGATTTGATGCGTCTATTGCATTATTTTTCTGGTAATAATGAGTTATCCGCATAATTTGGGACTGCAGCCATGAATATCCGCAGCCTGGAACACCTGCTGGCACTGGCCGAAACCGGCTCCTTCAGCAAGGCGGCTGAGCGCTGCTTTCTCACCCAGTCGGCGCTCAGCCGCAGCATACAAACCCTGGAGAGCGATTTAGGCGGCAAGCTGCTCGACCGCATTGGCAAACGCAACGAGCTCACGCCTTTGGGCCAGCAGGTGGTCGAACGCTCACGCGGCATCGTGCGCGATGCGGCCGAACTCAAACGCAGCGCCGAGCTGCTGCAAGACGGCGCCGGCTTGATCCGCGTCGGGCTCGGTTCAGGCCCGGGCGCCTTGCTGATGCAGCCGCTGATGCGCCTGGCGGCCGAGCAATACCCGCGGGTGCGGGTGAGCATCACCCGCGGCCCGACCGAGCTGCAGCTGGTGCAGCTGCGTGCACGCCAGCTCGACGCGATGGTGGTCGACGCGCGGCGCGTGCAGCCTGCGCCAGATCTGCAGATCGAGCCGCTGGGCGAACTGCTGGCCGGCTTTGTTAGCCGCGCCGATCACCCGCTGGCTCGCAAGCGAGCCGTGAGCATGGCGCAGGTTCTGGCCTATCCGCTGGCCGGCATACCGCTATCGGCCGAAGTCTCGCGCACCCTGCTCGAACAATACGGGCCAGGCACCCAAGCCGAAAAAATCACCGCCATCGAATGTGAGGACATCCCCGGCCTGATCGCCACCGTCGAGCAGACCCAAGCGATTTTTCTGGGGATCGTGGCTGCGGCGCGCGAGGGCCTGCAGGCCGGACGGCTGTGCCAGCTCAAGGTCGAACCCGAGCTGGGCATAGGCGCCCGCTTTGCCTATGTCAGCCTGAGCGGGCGCACCGAAGCGCCGGTGATGCAGCTGCTGCGTCAGCTGGTGCGTGAGAGACTGCGCGACGAACCGGGGGCTGCCGAGCCGAAAACAGCGGGGATGAGGCGGGGTGCTTGATCAAACGCCGCATCGCGCCGGGGCGGCGCTCCCACTCCCACTGCATCACGACAGTCTCGGGAATGGCTGTGGGAGCCGCGCCCTGGCGGCGATCGGGTGTTTGATCAATGGCCGCATCGCGCCGGGGCGGCGCTCCCACTCCCACTAAATCACGACAGGCTCGGGGATGGCGGTGGGGGCCGCGCCCTGGCGGCGATTGGGTGTTTGATCAGGGGCCGCATCGCGCCGAGGCGGCGCTCCCACTCCCACTAAATCACGACAGGCTCGGGGATGGCTGTGGGAGCCGCGCCCTCGCGGCGATTGGGTGTTTGATCAGGGGCCGCACCGCGCCGGGGCGGCGCTCCCACTCACTCAGCAGCCTAGGCTGTCGGCCAGTTGCAAGATATCGCGCACATGCAACTCGGGGCCGGGCTGGGGTGAGACGTCCTTGATGTGGGCAGCGCCAAATTCCAGTGGCCGCTCGATGTAAGCGGCGCGCAGACCACAGGCCTGCGCGGCCTGCAGATCGTCGTGGTGGGCAGCGCAGAGCATCACCTCGGACGGCGCCACATCAAACACCTGGGCCACGCCCAGATAGGTAGCAGGGTCAGGCTTGTAGGCCCGAAACACCTCAGCCGAAAGGATGCAGTCCCAGGGCAGGCCGGCGCGCTTGGCCATGTTCGTGAGCAGGCCGATATTGCCGTTGGACAAGGGCGCAATGGTGTAGCGTTTTTTCAGACGCTCAAGGCCGGCGACCGCATCGGGCCAGGCTGACAGGCGGTGCCAGACCCGGTTAAGGTGCGCCCGCTCGGCTTCGCCCAGATGCTGCAGACCAAAGCGCGGCAAGATCTCATCGAGGATGAGCCGATGCAGCTCGTCGATGCGGGTCCAGCCCAACTGCCCAGAACGCACCCGCTGCATGGCGGGCTGGTAGCCGGCCCGCCAGGCCAGCGCGAAAGCATCGCCATCGACCTGAGGATGCAGCGCCGCCATCTCGCGCACGATGCTGCCATGCCAGTCGACCACCGTGCCGAACACGTCGAAAGCCAAGACCTTGGGCGCTGGCTGGGCCATGAAGATTCCCAGCTCAGGCCAGCAAGGCGTTGACCCGCCGCACATAGGCGGCCGGATCGTCGGGCAGGCCGCCTTCGGCCAGCAGCGCTTGGTCGAACAGAATGTGGGCGTAGTCGTCGAAGTTGGCCTCAGCCACCTCGAGTTTCTTGACCAAGGGGTGTCCGGCATTGACCTCTAAAACCGGCTTGACGGCCGGCGCGCTTTGCCCAGCGGCCTTGAGCATGCGCGCCAGTTGCATGGACATGCCGCCGTCTTGCACAACCAGACAGGCCGGCGAGTCGACCAGGCGGGTCGTGGCGCGTACATCGGTGGCCTTGTCCTTGAGCGCCTCCTTCAGGCGTTCGAGCACCGGCTTGAAGGCGGTCTCGGCCTGCTCGGCAGCCTTCTTTTCTTCCTCGTCCTGCAACTGACCGAGGTCAACCTGACCCTTGGCCACGCTTTGCAGGGCGGTGCCATCGAACTCATTGAGAAAGCTCAGGGCCCACTCGTCGACCCGGTCGCTCATCAGCAGCACTTCGATGCCTTTTTTGCGGAAGATCTCCAGCTGCGGGCTGCTGCGGGCCGCAGCCTGGGTCTCGGCAGTGATGTAGTAAATGGCCTGCTGGCCCTCTTTCATGCGGGCCTTGTAGTCGGCCAGACCGACGCTGACGGTGTCGGAGGTGGTCGAAGCAAAGCGCAGCAGCTTGGCAAGGCGCTCGCGGTTGGCAAAGTCTTCGCCCAGACCTTCCTTGAGCACAGCACCGAACTCGGCGTAGAAGGTCTTGAACTTTTCAGGCTCATTGGCCGCCAGGTCTTCGATCATCGACAGCACTCGGCGGGTGTTGCCCTCGCGGATGGCCTTGACCGCACGGCTTTCCTGCAGGATCTCGCGCGAAACATTGAGCGGCAGATCGCTGGAATCGACCACGCCCTTGATGAAGCGCAGGTAGACCGGCAGCAGGGCCTCGGCGTCGTCCATGATGAAGACGCGCTTGACATAGAGCTTGACGCCCGGAGCCTTTTCGCGGTTGTACAAGTCGCCCGGCGCCTTGGCCGGGATGTAGAGCAGCTGGGTGAATTCGGTAGAGCCTTCAACCCGGTTGTGAGTGAAAGCCAGGGGAGCGGCCTGGTCGTAGCTGAGCTGCTTGTAGAACTCCTCGTACTGCTCGGGCGTGATGTCCTTCTTGGACCGGCTCCACAAAGCACTGGCTTTGTTGACGGCTTCCCATTCGCCGGTCTTGACCATCTGGCCGGGCTGGTCGTTCTCGCCCTCCTGCCACTCCTCTTTAGGCATGAGGATGGGCAGCGAAATATGGTCGGAATATTTGCTGATGATGCCTTTGAGCTTCCAGGCACCGAGGTAATCGCCGGCGTCTTCTTTGAGGTGCAAGATGACGCTGCTGCCGCGCCCGCTGCGCTCAATGTCCTGCACCTCAAAGTCGCCGGTGCCCTGGCTGCTCCAGCGCACGCCCTGGCTGCTGCGCAGGCCGGCGCGGCGGCTTTCAACGGTGATGCGATCGGCCACGATGAAGCCGGAGTAAAAGCCGACGCCGAACTGGCCGATCAGCTGGGCGTCGTTTTTCTGGTCGCCGGTCAGGCGAGTCATGAACTCACGGGTGCCGCTCTTGGCGATGGTGCCTAGGTTGTCGATGGCCTCCTGACGCGACAGGCCGATGCCGTTGTCGGTAATCGTCAGGGTGCGGGCCTCGGTATCGACATCAATTTTGACCTGCAGCTCGGGCGCATCTTCGAACAAAGCACTGTCATTGAGCGCCTCGAAGCGCAGCTTGTCACAAGCATCCGAAGCATTGGATATGAGCTCGCGCAAAAAGATATCGGGGTTGGAATAAAGAGAATGGGTCACCAGCTTGAGCAGCTGGGCCACCTCGGCCTGGAAGGAGTGGGTCTGAGAAGTCATGGAGGGCGAAATTGGGGCGCTGCGCGGGATTTCAAGAGCCCGACTGTGTCATGATCCCCGTAAAGACTTACCCCCGCATGAATCCCACCGAATTTTGGGCCCTGGTCGCGCTGGCCGCCGCCATGAGCTTTTCCCCTGGCCCCAACACCACCCTGTCTGCCGCGCTGGGAGCCAACCTGGGGCTGCGGCGCGCTCTGCCCTTTGTCTGCTCGGTGCCGGTGGGCTGGAGCCTGCTGCTGACTTTGTGTGCGCTGGGTCTGGGCGCCCTGATTCTGGCTGCGCCCGGCCTGGTCTGGGTGCTCAAGGCGGTGGGGGTGGGCTACCTGCTGTGGCTGGCGCTGAAACTGGTCCGCAGCAGCAGCCTGAGCCAGTCGGCTGAGCCGGTGCAGGTCGGTTTTTTCCAGGGCATAGGGCTGCAGTTTCTCAACATCAAGGCCTGGATGCTGGCCCTGACCGTGGTCAGCGGCTGGGTGGCCGGCCAGGGCTCGGTGCTGGTGCGACTGGCGCAGGTGGTGCCCGTCATGATGGTCTTTGCCTTTTGCAGCAACCTGAGCTACGCATGGGTGGGCTCGCTGCTGCGGCTGTGGCTGGCCGGCCCCGACGGCAGCGGCCTGCGCCTGCTGCGCTTTAACCGCCTGATGGCCGGCGTGCTGACTTTGACCGGCTTGTGGATCTTGCTGCAATGAGCGCCGCAGCAGCCCAGACCCGCGGTCTGCTCCTGGGCCTGGTGGCCGTGGTGATTTTTTCGGTCACCCTGCCGGTGACGCGGCTGGCGGTGGGAACGCCGGATGCGCCGCAGCTGTCGGGCGTCTTCGTGGCCCTGTCCAGGGCGGTACTGGCTGCTGGCCTGTCCATCGTCTATCTGTTGGCCGTGCGCGCGCCCTGGCCCGAGCGCAACCAATGGCTGCCCCTGACCGTGATTTCACTGGGCGTGGTGCTGGGCTTTCCGATCTGTACTTCCATCGCGCTGCAGCAGGTCGAAGCGGTTCATGCCAGCGCGATATTGGGCATGCTGCCGCTGTCGACCGCTGTCATCGGGGCGGTGATGCACAAGCAGCGTCCTTCTTGGGGTTTCTGGCTGTGCGCCGGGCTGGGCAGTGCGCTGGTCATCACCTACGCCCTGCTGCGCGCCCCTGCGGGTGCGATCGCACTGCATCAGGCCGATGCGCTGTTGCTGCTGGCGATCATCTCGGCCTCCACGGGCTATGCCTGGGGCGCACGCCTGTCCGGTCAGATGCCCCCCGAACAGGTGATCTGCTGGTCCCTGGTGCTGGCGCTGCCGCTGACCCTGCCCGGCAGCTGGTGGACCTGGCCGCAGACGCAGGTCCAGGCCGGAACTTGGCTGGCTCTGGGCTATCTGGCCATGTTTTCAATGTGGGTGGGCTTTTTCTTCTGGTACCGAGGCTTGGCGATGGGCGGCACCGTGCGGGTCAGCCAGGTGCAACTGCTGCAGCCGTTTTTATCCATGCTGTTTGCGGTGGCGCTGCTCGGCGAACGGCTGGATGCGCTAACCATCGGCTTTGCGCTGGCGGTGCTGGCCACGGTGGTGCTCGGGCGCAAGATGGCGGTGGCGCCCAGCCGCAAAGACTGAGGCTGGCCGGGGATGCGGGAGAGATGCCCTCGCGGCCATGCGGCGATCAATAGGGCAGCAGGGGCTCTTCGAAGGCCCTTCGCGCCGAGGGCGGCGCTCCCACAAAGACAGCCGCATCGCGCCGAGGGCGGCGCTCCCACCTCATTTGGCAGCAATAGGCTCAGGGTGTGGGAGCTGCGCCCTCGCGGCGATGCGGCGGTCAATAGGGCAGCAGGGGCTCTTCGAAGGCCCTTCGCGCCGACGGCGGCGCTCCCACAAAGACAGCCGCATCGCGCCGAGGGCGGCGCTCCCACCTCATTTGGCAGCAATAAGCTCAGGGTGTGGGAGCTGCGCCCTCGCAGCGATGCGGCGATCAATAGGGCAGCAGGGGCTCTTCGAAGGCCCTTCGCGCCGAGGGCGGCGCTCCCACAAAGACAGTCGCATCGCGCCGAGGGCGGCGCTCCCACCTCATTTGGCAGCAATAAGCTCAGGGTGTGGGAGCTGCGCCCTCGCAGCGATGCGGCGATCAATAGGGCAGCAGGGGCTCTTCGAAGGCCCTTCGCGCCGAGGGCGGCGCTCCCACAAAGACAGTCGCATCGCGCCGAGGGCGGCGCTCCCGCCGGGGCAGCGCTGGGCCGGCGATAAAAGGTGTGGGAGCTGCTGTAGGATGACCACACTAGACCACAACATAGGAGACCCATCGCATGAAGCCCCTCGCCTTTCAAGCCCCCGCAGGCAGACGCAGCGCACTGCGTCTGCTCGGCGCTGCCCTGATCGTGAGCGCCGCCAGCTTGAGCGTACAAGCCCAGGAATGGCCCAGCCGGCCGGTGCGCATCGTCGTGCCCTACCCGGCCGGTGGTGCGGTCGATATCGTCACCCGCGCCCTGGCCGACCGGCTGTCGGCGCAGTGGCGTCAGCCAGTGGTGGTGGAGAACAAGGCCGGCGCCGGCGGGCTGATTGGCGCCGACGCCGTCTCCAAAGCCACACCCGACGGCTACACCCTGGTGATGGCCACGGTCAGCAGCCACGCAATCGCGCCGGCCGTTTACCGCAAGATGCCCTATGACGCGGTGGCCGACTTTGGCGCCATTTCGCTGGTGGCGCTAACGCCCTACATCATCACCGTCCATCCCGATGTGCCGGCGACCAACCTGCGCGAGCTGATCGCATACGCCAAAGCCAATCCGCGCAAGCTCAATTTTGGCTCCTCGGGCACCGGCACCACACCGCACCTGGCCGGCGAGCTGTTCAACACCCAGGCCGGCACCCAGATCGCCCACGTGCCCTACAAAGGCAGCGCACCCATGGTGGCCGACTTGCTCGGCGCGCAGGTCCAAGTGGCTTTTGACAACACCGTGATCCCCAACATCAAGGCCGGCAAGCTGCGCGGCCTGGCGGTCACTGGGCCAGCCCGCCTGGCTGCGGTGGCCGATATACCGACCGCTGCCGAAGCCGGCCTGCCCGGCTATGAAGCGGTGGGCTGGATGGGCTTGTATGCGCCCAAGGGTACGCCGATGGCGCTGCGCACGCGGCTGGCGCAAGACACCGCACGGGCGGCGGCAACCCCCGAGTTCGTCGCGCGCATGGAAGGCCTGGGCTTTCAGGCCCGCAGCAACAGCCCGGCTGAATTCGACGCCTACCTCAAGGCCGAACAGCAAAAATGGGCCAAGGTGGTCAAGGACGCGGGCGTGCCGCAGGAATAAGGCCTCCTCACATGAACCGCGCCACGCGAGCCTTTACCCAGGTTGACGTCTTCACCGACACGCCCTTGCTGGGCAATGCGCTCGCGGTGGTGCTGGAGGCCGAAGGTCTGAGCGATGCCCAGATGCAGGCCCTGGCCCAGTGGACGAATCTGTCAGAAACCGCCTTTGTGCTGCCGCCCACCGAGCCTGGCGCCGACTACCGGGTGCGCATCTTCACCCCGGGCGGCGAGCTGCCTTTTGCAGGCCATCCCACCTTGGGCAGCTGTCATGCCTGGCTAGAAGCCGGCGGCCAGCCCCGAGACCCTGAGTTCATCGTGCAGCAATGCGCCGTGGGCCTGGTGCGTATTCAGCAGGGCGGCAGTCGCCTGGCCTTTGCCGCGCCAGCCTGCCGCCGCAGCCCCATCGCGCCGGACTTGCTCGCCCAAATCAGCGACGCTCTGGGCTTGCAGGCGGGGCAGTTGCGTGCCTCGCAAAGCCTGGACAACGGCCCGGTCTGGCTCAGCCTGCTGCTGGACGCGCCCGAGACGGTGCTGGCACTGCAGCCCGACCATGGCCGTCTGCGCGAGCTGGGCGTCAAAGTGGGGGTGGCTGCGGCCTACCGCCCGGCAGGCCCGGCGCTGATTGCCCGCGCCAACCGCGAGGCGCGTGCCAGTCGCAGTGAGACGGCACCCGCCAGCCCCGAGCCCGATCTGGAGGTGCGCGCTTTTGCCGCCGCCTCGGGCATTTTGGAAGACCCGGTGACCGGCAGCCTCAACGCCAGCTTGGGGCAGTGGCTGATGGCCGAGGGCCTAATGCCCAGCAGCTACCTGGCCAGCCAGGGTAGTTGCCTGGGCCGGGCCGGCCAGGTGTATGTGCAGCGCGATGCCCAGGGCCAGGTCTGGGTCGGCGGCTCTAGCGTGAGCTGCATACGCGGGCAGCTGGCGCTCTAAGACCCTAAGCGGTCGCGGTCGCGACCGGGGTCAGGCGCGGGCCTGGTTGAAAATTCCGGCCATGGGAACTCTCTACCTTGTGCGCCACGGCCAGGCCTCCTTCGGTGCCGACAACTACGACGTCCTGAGCGAGCTCGGCCATCGCCAGGCCCTGCGCCTGGGCCAATACCTGCGCGAGCGCGGCATAAAGTTTGAAGCCTCGCTCACCGGCACCCTGGAGCGCCAAAGGCAAACCCACGCCGGCATTTGTCAGGGTCTGGGGCAAGGCCTGCAAGCGCTGGAGCAGCCGGCGCTCAATGAATACGACAGCCTGGCGCTGATCGAGGCCATCCATCCCGAGCCGCTGGCCCGGCCCGACACGCCGGAGCTCTACCGCCATCACTTTCGCCTGCTGCGCCAGGCCCTGCAGGCCTGGATCGCCGGCCAGATCGCGCCACGCGGCATGCCCAGCTTTGAACAGTGGAGCGCAGGCATACGCGCTGCGCTGGACCATGTGCGCCAGAACCATCAGGGCGCGGTGCTACTGGTCTCCAGCGGTGGGCCGATTGCCACCGCCGTCGGCCAAATCATTGATGCTTCACCGACCAGTTGGATCGAACTCAATCTGCGCATCCGCAATGCGTCAATCACCCAGTTTGAATTCAACCCCAAGCGCCATAGCCTGTTGACCTACAACACCCTGCCCCACCTCGACGGTCCGGCCTACGAAGACTGGATCAGCTATACCTAAGGTGTAGGGTGCTCTCGATGGCCAAGGCCTGAAACCCTTTCACTGCACCCGGCACAGGCAGTAAACGAACTGCTGCTCGGCCCCCATGGGCGTGTGGTGCACTTCGAGCTGGCTAT